>JBAUWD010000329.1:0-11521 GCA_049583575.1 Nocardioides sp. | reverse complement strand
CGCGACCACCGTGGCGCGGTCGAGGTCGAGGTCGGCGACGCGGACGCGGCCGGTGGTGTCCACGGGCAGGGCCCGGACCGGCCCGCGCGTCCACGAGGCCGCCTGCAGGACGGCGGAGTGCTCGACGGCGGTGTGCACCAGCGTGTCTCCGGTGCGCGCCGCACCCCGGTGCAGGCCCAGCAGACCTCGATGCACCGCATCGGTGCCCGAGGGCGTGAAGGTCACCTCGTCCGCACGTACGCCGAGCGACTCGGCGACCGCCGCCCTCGCGTTGTCCAGGACGAGGCGTGCGGAGCGTCCGGCATGGTGGAGCCGTCGCGGGTCGGCGTACGCCCCGTCGAGGGCCGCCGCGAACACCTCGCGCGCGGCCGGGTGCAGGGCCTCGCCGGACGCCGAGTCCAGGTAGACCCGTCGACCGGGCCGGACCGAGCCCTCCGAGGTCCACACGGGCCCAACCTAACCGGCCGACTTACCGGGCGACCCACCCCCGCGGGCACCGGTCGCTTCGGATAGGGTTCGGGCTGTTGGTGAACGCCGAGCAGAAAGGCTCGTTCGTGGGTCGGCAAGTCCCTGCTTCCACGTCCGTGAGGCCACGTCGTACGCCGCGACGGGCCGGAGTCGTGCTCGGCGCCCTCGTCCTCGTGGTGCTCCTGAGCGGCTGCAGCGAGCACACCCGTCACGAGTGGGCCAACCTCGCGATGCCCGACCCGGCGACCTCCCAGGGCGAGCACATCTTCGTGCTCTGGCGTTGGGCGTGGGTGGCCGCCCTGGCGACCGGCGCCATCGTGTGGGGGCTCATCTTCTACGCTGCGTGGCGGTTCCGCCGCCGCAGCGACGACGACGTCCCGGTCCAGACCCGCTACAACCTCCCGCTCGAGATCTTCTACACGATCGCCCCGATCGTGATGGTCGTGGTGTTCTTCGTGCACACCGAGCGCACCCAGAACGCCGTTCGCGAGAACGTCCCGCCGCCCGACCTCGTCGTGTACGTCGTCGGCCAGCAGTGGACCTGGACCTTCAACTACCTGCCCGGTGGTGACGTCCCCACACCGGACAACAAGGTGCTCTACAGCGTCGGTGAGGCGGGCAACCCGCCCACGCTGGTGCTGCCGGTCGACAAGACCGTCGAGTTCAAGCTCCACTCTCCCGACGTGATCCACGACTTCGGAGTGCCGGGCTTCCTCGAGAAGATGGACGTGATCCCCGGTCCCGAGCAGGACGACAACCACTTCTCGGTCACGCCGACGGTGATCGGCGACTACCGCGGCAAGTGCTACGAGCTGTGCGGCGTCTACCACTCGCGGATGCTGTTCAACGTCCGGATCGTGAGCCAGGCCGACTACACGACGTACCTGCAGAGCCTGGTGGCGCAGGGCAACGTCTCCGACCAGCCCCTGCTCGGCGGCATCCAGTCGCAGACGCAGGCCGGCCTCAACCCCTCCCAGGGAGGCTCGGAATGACCGCCACCACCCCGTCCACCGCGACCACGACGGCGGTCGCGCCCCGCCGTGAGCTGGGCAGGCTGATCGTCAGGGTCATCACGACCACCGACCACAAGGTGATCGGCAACCTCTACCTCGCCACGTCGTACGCGTGGTTCCTGGTCGGCGGCGTGATGGCGCTGGTGATGCGCTCCGAGCTGGCCAACCCCGGCATGCAGTTCGTCAACGACGAGGTCTACAACCAGCTGTTCACGATGCACGGCACGATCATGCTGCTGCTCTTCGCGACCCCGCTGTTCTTCGGCTTCGGGAACGCGCTGATGCCCCTGCAGATCGGGGCACCCGATGTCGCGTTCCCGCGGCTCAACATGCTCAGCTACTGGCTGTTCCTGTTCGGTGGCCTGATCGCCGCGTCGGGGTTCCTGACGCCGTCCGGGGCGGCCGACTTCGGGTGGTTCGCCTACACGCCGCTGAGCGACGCGATCCGGTCACCCAACGTCGGCGGCGACCTGTGGATCATGGGGCTCTGGATGGCCGGCCTCGGCACGATCCTCGGCGCGGTCAACTTCATCACCACGATCATCTGCATGCGCGCACCCGGCATGACGATGTTCCGGATGCCGATCTTCGTGTGGAACACGATGGTCACCAGCCTGCTGGTGCTGATCGCCTTCCCGGTACTGGCCGGCGCGCTGCTCTCCCTCGAGGCCGACCGCCGACTCGGTGCCCACGTGTTCGACACCAGCCATGGTGGACCCATCCTGTGGCAGCACCTGTTCTGGTTCTTCGGGCATCCCGAGGTCTACATCATCGCGTTGCCGTTCTTCGGCCTCATCACCGAGATCCTCCCGGTGTTCAGCCGCAAGCCGATCTTCGGGTACGTCGGACTGGTGGGCGCCACCCTCGGCATCGCGATCCTGTCGGTCGCGGTGTGGGCCCACCACATGTTCGTCACCGGCAAGGTCGACCTGCCGTTCTTCTCGGGCATGACGTTCCTGATAGCCGTGCCGACCGGGGTCAAGTTCTTCAACTGGATCGGCACCATGTGGGGCGGGTCCATCTCCTTCGACACCCCCATGCTCTGGTCGATCGGGTTCCTGACGACGTTCCTCTTCGGCGGCCTGACGGGCGTCATCCTGGCGAGCCCGCCGCTCGACTTCCACGTCTCCGACTCCTACTTCGTGGTGGCCCACTTCCACTACGTGGTCTTCGGCACCGTGGTGTTCGCGATGTTCGCGGGCTTCTACTTCTGGTGGCCCAAGCTGACCGGGCGGATGCTCGACGAGCGACTCGGCAAGGTGCACTTCTGGATGCTGTTCATCGGCTTCCACACGACGTTCCTGGTGCAGCACTGGCTGGGCGTCGAGGGCATGCCCCGCCGGATCGCCGACTACCTTCCGGAGGACGGCTTCACGACCCTCAACCAGGTGTCGACGGTCGGCGCGTTCCTGCTCGCCGCGTCGACGTTCCCGTTCCTCTACAACGTCTGGATCACGCGCCACGCTCCGCTGGTCGGGGTCGACGACCCGTGGGGCTGGGGCCGGTCCCTCGAATGGGCGACCAGCTGCCCGCCGCCTCGCCACAACTTCGAGAAGATCCCGCGGATCCGCTCCGAGTCGCCGGCCTTCGACCTCCACCACCCGGAGATCGCGCTCAGGGAGATGGACGACAACGGAGGGCTCGGCGAGAGCGACCTCGTGGACGCTCCGACCGTGGACGGTCGCGACGAGCATCTGCGCGGCTCGGGTGAGGGCGGTGAGGACGCGTGAGGGCCGAGGCCTGGATCTTCGCGATCACGACCGCGTTCTTCCTGATCGTGAGCCCGTCGTACTGGCTGATCGCGGGCGACTGGACGGGCACGTCCGCCTTGGTGATGACCACCCTGCTCGCCGCGATGGTGACCCTCTACCTCGGCTTCCACGCCGCGAAGATGGAGCCACGCCCGGAGGACCGACGAGACGCCGAGATCGCCGACGGAGCCGGCGAGCTGGGCTTCTTCCCGCCGTACTCCTGGTGGCCGCTGTGGTGCGCCTCCGCGCTGGCCGTGATCGTGTACGCCGTGGCGATCGGTGCATGGTGGCTGGTGATCATCGGCTTCGGCCTCGGCGCCCTGGCCCTGTCCGGGTTCGTCTTCGAGTACTACCGGGGCGAGCACGCACACTGAACCTCGCTCGCTCGCAACCTCCAGCGGGGCGGGAGCGTCTCAGGGGTGCGTGGCTCTCCCACCGCGGCCGCGATTCCGGTCCGGGGTGGGGTCGCGGGTTACGCTGAACTGTCTTCATGTATACCTTCGGGGAGTCTGATGTCTGTCGTTCGTGCACGCCGGCACGCACTGGCCGTGGTCGTTCTGTGCGGGGGTCTCGCCCTGGCCGGCTGTGGCGCCGGCGGAGGTGGCACTCCACCAGCCGGTCGGACCGGCGGGAGATCGCACGGCACCGAGCCGGTCGCCCAGACCGCGGCTGCGAAGATCAAGGCCAACGTCGCCCGTGGCGCGAAGGGCATCCCCGTCGACCACCGCGTCCGGGTGAGGGCCGAGAACGCCACGCTGACCTCGGTCGCGGTCAGCTCCAAGGCCGGGAGCATCACCGGGAGGATGAGCGGCGACAAGCGGAGGTGGACGGCCGGGGCGCTGCTCGAGCCCGGTACGTCGTACACCGTGGTCTCGTCGGCCACGAGTGACGACGGCCGGTCCATCACGCGCAAGACGCGCTTCCGTACCGAGCCGCTCACCCTCGACCAGCAGACCTATCCCTCGATCGCGCCGCTGTCCGGTCAGACCGTCGGCGTCGGGATGCCCGTGATCGTGAAGTTCGACGTGCCGGTGACCGACCACGCGGCGATCGAGAAGAACCTGCACGTCATCTCTCGGCCGGCGCAGAAGGGCAGCTGGCACTGGCTCGACGACAACGAGGTGCACTGGCGCCCGGCGCACTACTGGAAGGCGGGCTCGACCGTCACTGTGAACGCCGACATCAACGGCGTCCCGGCCGGCAACGGCATCTACGGCCAGCTCGACCGGACCACGACCTTCCACATCGGCGCGCAGCACATCTACCGGGTCAACATCCAGACCGACCAGCTCCGGGTGTTCGACAGCGGTCACCTGGTCCGCACGATCCCGGTCACCACGGGCATGCCCGGATTCACCACCAGGTCGGGCACGAAGGTGATCATCGAGAAGGATCGCTACCACACGATGAACTCCGAGACGATCGGCATCGACCCGAACGGGCCCAACGGCTACAACATCAAGAACGTCGAGTTCGCCATGCGCCTGACCTACTCCGGCGAGTTCCTGCACGCCGCGCCGTGGTCGGTCGCGTCCCAGGGCCACGAGAACGTCTCCCACGGCTGCACGGGTATGAGCACCGCGAACGCCGGCTGGCTGTACGACCACTCGCAGATCGGCGACGTCGTCGAGTACACCGGGTCGAACGTGCACATGACCCTCGACAACGGCTACGGCGACTGGAACGAGCCGTTCTCGCAGTACGCCCAGGGCTCCGCCCTGTCCTGACGCCGAGTCGGCGCAAAGAGACGTCGGAATCTCGCCGAGTCGGCGCAAAGGTACGTCGAAATCTCGCCGAGTCGTCATGTGCCGACTCGGCGTCCAGGCGCTCGTCCACAGGTCGGCTGCCCCCGGGGTTGATGACGTCGGGGTGGGGCATGTCCGATCCATGGACAGAACCGTCACCCCCTTCCTGACATCCGCGGAACCGATCCCGATCGACCGACCGTTCACCACTCGCTGGGCCCGTGCCCAGGGCGTCGATCCCCGCCGGCTGCGAGAGTGGGTGAGGGCCGGGCTGCTGATGACTCCGGTGCATGGCGTCATGCACGCGGCGCAGCTGGTGGACAGCCTCGAGCTCCGCCTCGACTGTCTGCGGCTCGTGGTCCCCGAGGACGCTGTCGTGACGGACCGCACGGCTGCCTGGCTGCACGGGGCGCCGATGGTGCTGGAGCCGGACGCCCACCGCCTCGTCCCGCGGGTGGATGTGTTCCTGCTGCCGGGCGGCCGCATCCGACGACCTGTCGCCCGCAGCGGACAGCGTCAGCTGCTCTCCAGCGAGATCGAGGAGCTGGGCGGGATCCGCGTCACGAGCCGACTGCGAACGATGTGCGATCTCGGGATGAAGCTGCCCCGTAAGCCGGCCTTCGCCGCGATGTGCTCGATGCTGAAGGTTGCAGACTTCACCTTGGACGACGTCAGGCGACAGGCTGATGGCCGGTTCAGGGGCCATCGCTGGGTGCGTCAGCTACGAGCCTTGGCGCCCCACTGCGACCCACGCTTCGAGTCTCCGGGTGAGTGCAGCCTGGCCCTGATCTGGCTGGAGACCCCAGGGTTGCCGCCGTTCGAGCCCCAGTTCCGCGTCCAGGGACCGGTTGGCTCCTACTACCTCGACTTCGGCGTCCCCGACCTGCGGTACGGCGCCGAGTACTACGGGGCGGAGTGGCACGGGCCGAGCCAGGCCCAGGCAGACCAGGCCCGCCTGGACTGGCTGGAGAACACCGAGGGATGGCGGTTCGGGATCTTCGGCGCGGACGACGTTCGCGGAACGGGTCAGATCGCCTCGGACCGGCTGTTGCGCGACATCGCTGAGGCGCGTCGCACCCTCGCCTCTCGACGCCGAGTCGTCACGTGACGACTCGGCGAGATTTCCGTGCCTGTTTGCGCCGACTCGGCGAGATTCCAGTGCCTGTTTGCGCCGACTCGGCGTCAGTGCGAGCGCAGCGGGACGTCGTCGGTGTCGCGGAGCTGGTGGTCGTCGAACTCGTGGCCGGACGCCGGGTGGTCGAGACCCGCCTCCAGCTCGTGCTCGTGCTCGGCGTGGTGACGGGCCTCGTCGAGCTCTTCGGGTGTGGGGGGTTGGATGTTGTCGGCGAACATCGCATGCGAGAGGCGGGCTCGGATGCGTTGCGTGCGGGTGCCCGGCGCGGTGACGCCGTTCTCGTCGGTGTCGGCGTCGACAGTGACCACGTGGTCGCGAGCGCGGGCGGTGAGGGTGTAGGCGTTCTTCTCGCTGATCGGGAGGTGGCGCTCGGCGTAGCCGCCGTCGGGGGAGCGCATGATGATGCCGGTCTCGTAGCCGTGCAGGACCCGGTCGCGGTCGGCGCGCTGCAGCCCGATGCACCAGCGCCGGGCCGCGAAGAACACGATCGGCGGCAGGATGAAGATCGCACCACGCATGAAGTACGTGATGGAGTTCAGGCTCCAGTGGAAGTGGGTGGCGAGGATGTCGTTGCCACCGGCGGCCCACAACAGGCCGTAGACGGTGATCATCGCGGCCAGGAACGCCGTACGGGTCGGGGCGTTGCGGGGCCGCTGCAGGAGGTGGTGCTCGCGCTTGTCCCCGGTGACCCAGGCCTCGAGGAAGGGCCAGCCGATCACCATCCCGAACAGCACGAACGGCGCGATCTGTCCGGGCAGCATGATGTTCCACGAGATCGTGTGCCCCCAGATGTGGGTCTCCCAGTTGGGCATGATCCGGAGCAGGCCCTCGGCGATCCCCATGTACCAGTCGGGCTGGGAGCCGGCGGTGACCTTGGACGGATCGTAGGGGCCGTACTTCCACACCGGGTTGATCGACAACAGGCCGCCCATCAGCGCGGTCACGCCGAAGACCATGAAGAAGAAGCCGCCGGCCTTGGCCATGTAGACCGGGAGCATCGGATAGCCCACGACGTTCTGCTCGGTCCGCCCCGGCCCCGGCCACTGCGTGTGCTTGTGGAAGACGAGCAGCAGCATGTGGGCACCGATCAGCGCCAGCAGCAGGCCCGGGATCAGCAGCACGTGCAGGATGTACAGCCGCGGGATGATCACGTCACCGGGGAACTCGCCCCCGAACACGAAGAACGACAGGTAGGAGCCCAGCACCGGCGTGGCCTTCACCAGGCCGTCGGCGATCCGGAGCCCGGTGCCCGACAGCAGGTCGTCGGGCAGCGAGTAGCCGGCGAAGCCCTCGATGATCCCCAGCAGCACCAGCAACGAGCCGATCACCCAGTTGAGCTCGCGGGGCTTGCGGAACGCGCCGGTCAGGAAGACCCGCATCATGTGCACGAGCATCGCCGCGATGAACAGCATCGCCGCCCAGTGGTGCATCTGCCGCACCAGCAGTCCGCCGCGCACGTCGAAGGAGATGTGCAGGGTCGAGGAGTAGGCGTCCGACATGGGTACGCCGCGGAGCTGGGCGTACGAGCCCTGGTAGACGGACTCGGACATGCTCGGGGTGAACCAGAACGTCAAGAACACGCCGGTCAGCAGCAGGACCACGAACGACCAGAGCGCGATCTCACCCAGCATGAACGACCAGTGGTCGGGGAAGACCTTGCGGAGGTTCTTCCGCATCAGCGTGGCCAGGCCGAGTCGGTCGTCGGCCCAACCGGCGGCCGCGCCGGCCTTGGTGGGCTTGGTCGCGATCGCAGCCGTGTCGCGGTTCGTCTTCGCGATCTTGCTGGTGTCCAGGGACATGGTCAGCCTCGCTCCCAGAAACTCGGTCCGACGGGTTGCGTGAAGTCGCGCCTGGCCGCCAGGTAGCCGTCCTCGTCGACGGTCAGCTCGAGCTGCGGAAGGGGCCGCGCCGCGGGGCCGAACAGCACGCGACCCGAGTCCGCGAGGTCGAACGTCGACTGGTGGCAGGGACACAGCAGGTGGTGGGTGGTGCGCTCGTTCAGGGAGATCGGGCATCCGACGTGGGTACAGATCTTGGAGTAGCAGACGATCCCGTCCACGGACCAGTTGGCGGTCTGCGCCGACACGATGTCGCCGGGCAGCATGCGGTTCAAGATGACGGCAGCCTTGGACTTGGCGACCAGGAGGTCGGTGCCCTCCACGAGCGGTTGGTGGTCGGCGTCGGTGGCGAAGAGGATCTCGGGCTCGGCGTTGACCAGGTCGCCGACCTCGAGCTCGGAGGCCTTGATCGGCGTACCGATGACGTCGCGCACGACGCGCTGCAGGGTCCGCCCCTGGGTCTTCCACCACGCCTGCTGGGCGGGGGTCCAGGTGTCGAGGTCCCAGATCGTGTGGTCGAGCTTGTCGCCGGGGAGCGGGCCGAGGTCGCGCAGCATCACGATCGGCAGGATCCCGAGGACCCCTCCTGCCGCGAGGAGCGTGTTGCGGATCAGTGGACGCCGGCCCAGGCCGGACTCCTCGAGGCCGGTCTGCAGGATGCCGATGGTGGCCTCGCGGTCCTCCGGAGGAGACGAGGCGGTGTGACGCATCTCGACGATCTCGTGGTCGCCCATCAGCTTGCGGGCCCACTGGATCATGCCCGCACCCATGCCGAGCAGGGTCACCGCGAGACACACGCCCAGCGCGACGTTGGAGGCGCCGAGGCTGCCGAACGTCGAGGGGTGGTCGCCGATCTTGAAGACGAAGTAGGACACCACGAAGGCCACGGCCCCGAGGGTGGCCAGCAGGAACAGCGTCGCGACCTGACGCTCCGCCCGCTTCTCGGCCTTCGGGTCGACGTCGGTGGGGCGCCAGCGGTGCGGCTCGAGCCCGGGGTTGGGGATCGGCTCGTCGGTGCGGGCCGGCGGGCGGTCGGCGTGACGGGTCTCGGGAAGCTGGTCGGTCATGCCTGCACCTTCCCGCCCGGGATGTCGTCCGGGGTCACCTTCTGCTTGGACGTGCGTGCGGTGTGTGCGGCGATCCAGATGGCGCAGCCGACCAGGGAGCCGATCCCGACCAGCCACGCGAACAGGCCCTCACTGACCGGCCCGATGCCGCCGAGGCCGAAGCCGCCGTAGTCGGGGCTGGTCTGCAACGACTGCAGGTAGGCGATGATGTCGCGCTTCTCGGTGGGGGTCAGGTTGCCGTTGGAGAACGTGTCCATGGCCTGGGGACCGGTCAGCATCGCCTCGTAGACGTACTTGGCGGGGACGCCACTGATCTTGGGTGCGTAGCCGCCGCGCGGCATCGCACCACCCTCGCCGTTGGCGTTGTGGCACGCCGTGCAGTTGGTCAGGAAGATCTGGCCACCGCGCGCGATCGCCTCCTGGCGCTGCTGGTCGGACAGGCCGGCGAGGCTGTAGTCGGACGGGTTGGGGATGGCCGGGCCCGGACCGAGCGAGCCGACGTACGCCGCGAGCGCGGCGATCTCGTCGGGGGTGTAGGAGACCTTCTTCTGCTGGATCTGCGGGCCCGGCTGGACGGCCGGCATCCGACCGGTGCCGACCTGGAAGTCGACGGCCGCCGGGCCGACGCCCACGAGCGGCGGGCCGAGCTGGTTGCCGTCGAGGGTCTTCACGCCCTGGCCGTTCTGGCCGTGGCAGAAGCTGCAGCCGACGAGGAACAGCTGACGCCCCTGCGACACCTGCTGGGCGGTGTTGTCGCCCTGGGCCTGCGCCGGCGAGAACGCGGCGTACAGGCCCCCGGTCAGCAGGAGGCCCATCAGCATGACGAGCAGCCCTGCTGCCGGACCGCGACGGTGCCGCGAGAGTCGTCCGAGTGGGCGGTTCAGAAGGCGCACAGTCAGTCCCTGCTGTCCATGGTCGTCGTCACTTGATGAGGTAGATGGTCGCGAAGAGTCCGATCCAGACCACGTCGACGAAGTGCCAGTAGTAGGACACGACGATCGCGCTGACGGCCTGCTCGTGGGTGAAGCGCTTGGCCAGGAACGTGCGGCCCAGCACGAACAGGAAGGCGATCAGGCCACCGGTCACATGGAGACCGTGGAAGCCCGTGGTGAGGTAGAACATCGAGCCGTAGCCGGAGCTCGGGATGGTGATGCCCTCCTTGACCAGGGAGGCGTACTCGGTGGCCTGGCCGCCGATGAACACGGCGCCCATGATGTAGGTGAGGACGAACCACTCGCGCAGCCCCCAGCCGGGCACGCGGAAGATCGACCCCGAGCGCGACACCTGGCCGCGCTCCGCGGCGAACACCCCGAGCTGGCAGGTGGCGGACGACAGCACCAGGATCGTGGTGTTGACCGCCGCGAACGGCACGTTGAGGTGCTCGGTGCTCTGTGCCCACAGCGCCGGGCTGACCGCGCGGATCGTGAAGTACGACGCGAACAGGGCCGCGAAGAACATCAGCTCGCTGGACAGCCAGATGATCGTTCCGACGCTGACCATGCTCGGTCGGTCATGGTGCCCGTGGAGCCGTGAGGCCGGGATCGTCGTCGAAGCTGTCGCCACGGGCGCCATTATGTCTCGACGGGTCCGACCGGGGCACCCCGACCCCCTCTCGGCGGACGACATATTCTCGCTGACGTGGTCGCACCGCCCCTGCACGCACTCGGCGGTGACGGTGACGTCCTGCCGAGGTTCACCCTGGGCCGGGTGTTCACCGAGTGGGACCTGCTCTCGGTCGCCGGCCTCGCGATCCTGGTGACGGCCGGGCTCTACCTCCTCGGGGTGGCACGGCTGCGACGGCGCGGTGACCACTGGCCGGTCGGCCGGACCCTGGCCTTCGTGGGGGGCGGGATGGGTGGCGCGGCCCTCGCCACCGTCTCCGGTCTCGGGGTGTACGACGACACGCTGCTGAGCGTGCACATGGTCCAGCACATGATCCTGTCGATGGTCGTCCCGCTCGCGATGGCCCTCGGTGCTCCGGTGACGCTGGCCCTGCGCACCCTCCCGGGCCGCCCGCGGAAGTGGCTGCTCGTCGTGCTGCACTCGTGGGTGGCCAAGGTGCTGACCTTCCCGCCCCTGACGTTCGTGCTGTTCGTGATCACGCCGTGGTCGCTGTACTTCTCCGGCTGGTACACCGCCTCCCTGCACCACGAGTACCTGCACGACATGACCCACCTGCACATGGTCGTCGTGGGATGCCTGTTCTTCTGGCCGCTGGTGGGCGTCGACCCGCTGCCGGGCCGCATCACCTACCCGGCGCGGATGCTGCTCACGGTGCTGACGCTGCCCTTCCACGCCTTCATGGGCGTCACGATCATGGCCCAGGACCGGCTGATGGGCGGCCGCTGGTACCCCGACCTCCACAGCGGTCCGATGGGCGCCTGGCTCCCCGACCCCCACGTGGACCAGCAGCTGGCGGGCGGCATCCTCTGGAGCTCGGGCGACGCCGTGGGGCTGCTCTTCTTCGCCGTGCTCTTCGTGCAGTGGGTGCGCTCGTCGATGCG
>JBAUWD010000328.1:0-1989 GCA_049583575.1 Nocardioides sp. | reverse complement strand
CAGCCCGCTCGAGCCGTCCGCCATCGAGGAGGGGCTGCTGCCCGTCCTACCCGTGCTGGTCCGTCACCACCGGGTCGTGCTGGCGTCGGTGCAGGACCCCGAGCTCTCGCGGCTGGCGGCGGCCCGCGACGGGCTCGACGAGGTGTACGCCGCCGCGGCCGCGGAGCAGACCCTCGCGCGCCGCCGTCATACCGCGGACCTGCTCGGCACCCTCGGCGTGCACGTGCTCGACGTACCCGGCGATGCGCTGGCGCCCGCCCTCGCCGACCACTACCTCGACCTCAAGGCCCGCGGCCTCCTCTGACCAAGAGTTGAGAGGTCACAAATGGTCGGTCGAGAGGTCGCAAACGGCGCGCATTCGGGAACGTTTGTGCCCTCTCGACCGACCATTTGTGACGCCTCAACGTTGGGCGGCCACGCGGTCGGCGAGGAGGTGGGGGTCGACGTCGCCGGTGTGACCGTGGGCGACCGCGCGGCGGCCGAGGACGAGGACGTAGGCGAGGAACGTCGTCTCGGCGAGGATGCCGATCCCGATCCGGGCCCAGGTCGGGAGGCCGCTCGGGGTCACGAACGCCTCGATGCCACCACTGACGGCCAGCACCCCCACGAGTCCGAGGGCGACGGTGGCGGCGGTCCGTCCCTCGCGCGCGAAGGACTCGGCCCGAGTCAGGTCTCCCGGCTCCACCCACGACCAGAAGAGCCGGAGCCCGACGCCACCGGCCACGAAGACCGCCGTCAGCTCGAGCAGCCCGTGGGGGAGGATCAGCCCCCAGAACTCCGCTCCGTGACCGTGCCGGGTCATGATCGAGCCGATGACCGCGAGGTTGGCGATGTTCTGGAACAACAGGTAGAGCACCGGCAACCCGAGTGCGCCCAGCGCCAGGCAGAGAGTGGCGACCCAGACGTTGTTCGTCCAGACCTCGGCCGCGAAGTGCGACGCGGCGTACTGGCTGTAGTAGCCCGAGAAGCGGTGGTTGACCAGCTCGTCGACGTCACGGGGTGACAGCAGGCTCTGCTCGACGTTCGGGTGGTCGAGCAGCCACCACATCATCACGAACGTCGCCACGACGTTGCCCGCAGCGGTGCCGATCCACCACCAGCGCAGCCGGTAGAGCGCGGCCGGGAAGCGCTCCAGCGCGAAGGTGCGTACGCCGTGCCAGGTGCTGGCGCGCCCGCCGCCGGCGCGGTTCCGGGCCCGGCTGAGGACCAGCGACAGGTAGGTGATGACGCCGGCGTCCGGCGCGGCCGTGCGGATGACGGACAGCTGAGTGGCCACCCGCTGGTAGCGCTCCACCAGCTCGTCGCTCTCGCGGCCGTCGAGCCGGCGCTTGCGGGTCAGCGCCTCGAGCCGCTGCCACTCGGCGTGGTGCGCGAGCACGTAGGCGTCCAGGTCCACGAGCCGACCCTATGCTGGCCGCGATGTCCTCACCGGAGTTCGCGATGCTGACCGAGGACGACCTCGTCACCGGCGAGGCCGTCGCGCTCGACCTGCCACCGGCCAGCGTCGGCGCTCGGATCGCCTCCGGCCTGATCGACGTCCTCGCGCTCGCCGCGGTCGGCACCTGCGTCCTCTTCCTCGCGCTGGTCTCGAGCATCCATGCCGACGGCGCGCTCCAGCACGTCGCCCTCGTCGGCTCGCTGATGGTGGTGTTCCTCGTCTACCCGACCACCGTCGAGACGCTGACCCGTGGCAGGTCGCCGGGCAAGCTCGCCCTCGGACTGCGGGTCGTCCGTGACGACGCGGGCACGGTCACCGCGCAGCAGGCCTTCGTCCGGGCGCTCGTGGGGATCGTCGAGATCTACGCCCTGTCGGGCGGGCCGGCGTTCTTCAGCTGCCTGGTCAGCGCCCGTGGCAAGCGCCTGGGCGACTACGCCGCCGGCACGTACGTCGTGCGCGACCGGGTCCGCCTGAGCCTGCCGCCCCCGCCGGCGATGCCCCCGGCGCTGACCGCCTGGGCGGCGGGCGCCGACCTCGCCGCCCCTCCCGTC
>JBAUWD010000327.1:0-19589 GCA_049583575.1 Nocardioides sp. | reverse complement strand
GCCCCCACCCCGCCGCCTCGCCGTCGCTCTGGTGCTGTCGGCCGGCTACCAGCTGTCGATCGCGGCACTCCTCATGAGCACCATCGCGGCCACCGGCCACGAGCTCTCGCCGCTCGCGGTGCTCGGCGCGTTCGGGGCGAGCCAGGTCGCCGGCGCGATCCCCGGCCCGAACGGTGCCAGTCCCCGTGACGGCGCTCTCGTCGCGGCCCTGATGGCCCTCGGGATCCCCTGGCAGGCGGCTCTGGCGGTGGTCAGCGTGAAGGCTCTCGTGGCCTGGCTGCCGGCGATCACGCTCGGTGGCGTGAGCCTCCTGCTGACCCGGCGCGCCGTACGCCGGGCTTCCCTGGGTGCGGCTCCGGCCCCTGCCTGACCGGGTGCCCTGCCTGACCGAGTGCCCTGCCTGACCGGGCGCCGTTACGTGCGGCCGGGTGCCCGGCACTAGCGGAGTGGGTTCCCCTCAGCCGTAGGCTGAGCGCGTGCCCGGATCGATCCTTGGAACCGAAGTCCGCCGTGTCGAGGACCGTGAGCTCCTGCTCGGTCAGGGCACGTTCGTCGACAACCTCGACAGCGACGGGGTCGCCCACGCCGTCTTCGTCCGCAGCCCCTTCGCCCATGCCCGCATCACCGCCGTCGACACATCCGCCGCCTCGGCCGCCGAAGGTGTGCTGGCGGTCCTCACCGCGGATGACCTGGGGCGCGAGCCGGTCGCGGGCTTCGCCGACGTCAACGACCTGGCCGGGCGCGCGGCCCTCGCCGTCGACAAGGTGCGCTACGTCGGCGACCCGGTGGCGCTGGTGGTCGCCACGACGCGCGCCCTGGCCGTGGACGCGGCCGAGCTCGTCGACGTCGACTACGACGACCTGCCCGCCGTCACCGACATGGAGGACGCGCTCGCCGACGGCGCCCCTCTGCAGTTCGAGGAGATCGGCTCCAACATCGCCACGCAGCGCGCGGCCAAGGACGCCTCCGACGTGCTCGCCGACGCCGACCACGTCACCCGCGTCCGGATGGTCAACCAGCGCATCGCGACCGCCCCGATCGAGGGCAACGCGATCCTGGCCCGTCCGACCGACGACGGCATGGAGATCTGGCTCTCCACCCAGCACCCGCACATGTCACGCGACCTGCTGGCCAAGGCCCTGGGGCTCGACCCGGCGAAGGTGCGCGTGGTCGCGCCCCATGTCGGCGGAGCGTTCGGTGGCAAGGCGGGCAGCGGTCCCGACCATGCCGCCGTCGCGCTGGCCGCCCAGCGGCTCGGCACGCCGGTGAAGTGGTCCGAGACACGCAGCGAGGCGATGCTCTCGATGCAGGGTCGCGGCCAGGTGCAGTACGCCGAGCTGGGGCTCAAGGACGACGGCACGATCACGGGCCTGCGGTTGCGGGTGCTCGGTGAGTGCGGTGCGTACGCCGGCTTCGGCGGAGCCCTCGCCGTCGGACCGACGTACATGATGGCGCAGGGGCCCTACGTCATCCCGCGCCTGCGCTTCGACGCGATCGGCGTGATGACCAACACCGCGCCCGTCGGCGCGTTCCGCGGAGCCGGTCGGCCCGAGGCCAGCGCCGCCCTCGACCGCATCCTCGACATCGCCGCCCTGGAGCTCGGCCTCGCGCCGGAGGAGATCCGGCGGCGCAACCTGATCCCTGCCGACCGGTTCCCCTTCACGACGCAGACCGGCGTCACCTACGACAACGGCGACTACCTCGTGCCGCTCGAGGAGGCGCTGCGCATCGCCGACATCGACTCCGCCCGCAAGGAGCAGCAGCGCCGGATCGACGCCGGTGAGAGCCGGCTGCTCGGCATCGGCATCGCGACGTACGTCGAGATCACCGGCTTCGGCGGCTCTGAGTTCGGCTCGGTCCAGATCCACGAGGACGGCTCCGCCACCGTCATGTCCGGCACCTCAGCGCACGGCCAGGGCCACGCCACGTCGTTCTCGATGATCGTCGCGGACCGGCTCGGCATCCCGCTCGACCAGATCACCTACCGTCAGTCGGACACCGCCATGGTCCGCACGGGTGGAGGCACCGGCGGCTCACGCTCGCTGCAGCTGGGCGGCAACGCCGTGTCGAAGGCCGCCGAGGAGCTGCACGAGAAGGCCGTCGCGGTGGCGGCCCGGATGCTCGAGGCCGATGCCGCGGACATCTCCCTCGAGGACGGCGCCTTCACGGTCGCCGGCGTGCCGGACGTCGCGGTGTCGTGGGCGCAGCTCGCGTCGTACGCGCACGAGCACGACGGCGGTCTCGGCGTCGACACGGACTTCACCCAGCAGGGCGCGACCTTCCCCTTCGGCGCCCACGTCGCGATCGTCGAGGTCGACGTCGAGACCGGGCAGGCCCGGCCGATCCGCCACGTCGCCGTCGACGACTGTGGCCGCATCCTCAACCCCCTCATCGTGGCCGGCCAGCAGCACGGCGGCGCGATCCAGGGCATCAGCCAGGCGCTGTGGGAGGAGATGGTGTACGACGAGCAGGGCACGCCGATCACCAGCTCCTTCGCCGACTACGCCATCCCCACCGCGGCCGACGGCATCATGCTGGAGGCCTCCAACACCGAGACGCCCACACCGGTGAACCCGATGGGTGCCAAGGGCATCGGCGAGTCCGCGACCATCGGCTCGACGCCCGCCGTGCAGAACGCCGTCGTCGACGCCCTCAAGCACCTCGGGGTCGAGCACGTCGACCTGCCGTGCACCCCGGAGCGCGTGTGGCGCGAGATCCAGCACCCGCGCGCCGACCTGTGGCGCGAGCCGCCCGCCGCGTTCGACGGCCTGGCCGACGACGGCGACGAGCCCGAGGTGATCGAGGCCTGAGCCCCGCCGGCTCACCAGTGACCGCACGCGCAGGGGCGCCACCGAGACGCAGGTCGTCGAGACCGAGCAGGTCCTCGACGCGGGTGGCCGACGCGGTCGACCTCTCCGGCGGTCGCCACCTGTGAACCGGCCAGCCGGGGCCTCGCGGCATCGTCTCAGCCGGCGGCGTGCACCAACGCCTTCATGGTGTTCCGCTCGAGCACCGGCGCCCTGGCGGCCACGCGGGTCACGACGATGACCACCGAGATGAACCCGTCGTGGGAGGCGAGCAGGACCGGGAGCTGGACGGTGTCGAAGGTTCCTCGCATGCTCGCCGCCTGCGCCGCGCCCGGCAGCTTCACCTGGCGCACCGCGGTTCCGTGGAACTGTCCCTCGAGCTTCGAGACCTCCGAGCCGAAGGAGAGATGCGACGCATCCCAGGTGCCGAGGATGATGACCGGGGTTCCGCCGGCGGCCTTGAACTCGCACGCCTGTGCCTGCGTGAACACGGCCATCGGCTTCTGGCTGACGGTGCCTCGGGCATGGGCGAGGTGAGCCAGCCTGGCTCGACCCAGTGCGTGGCACGGGTTGGCAGCCTGGCGGACCCCCGGCACCTTGACGTGACATCCCGTGACGAGGACCAGCGCGAGGATGGGGAGGATCAACCCGAGTACGCGTCGCATGCCAGCATCGTCCAGCAAGTGACGCGCCTACGTCCCCGTTTCCCTGGAACGACCACCCCTTCGAGCGCTCGATGCACTGCCCGCCTCCGAGCAGTGGTGTCGCTCCGCGGCTCTCGCCTCGGCACCGGGGTCCGGTCGGAGGATCGAAGGAGCGCACCGTGTCGACGAAGGTCGTTGTCGCGTTCCCGACCAGCCCATCGGGGATGGAACCCGGCGGGAGCGGCCACCGGTCCGCAGGACCGGAGAGCGGCGTGACGTCGTCGCGGTCGCCGTCCTCGAGTGCGAGTGGAGTGCCTGCCAGTATCGGCCCCATGAGCCCCGCTGGAGGTGAAGGTCCGAGCGTGACGCTCGGTGATGGTCGGGTCAGCCTGCGTCCATGGTCGAGAGGTGATGCGCGGTTCCTGGCGGAAGCAAGTGCCGACCCCGCGATCCGACGCGACAACGGTGCGCACGACCGGCAGGGTCGGCCGGCTCCGCCGCTCTCCGCCCCCGCCGCCGAGTCCGCCATCGACCAGTTCGCCTCGAGGTGGCGGCAGTTCGCCACGACTGGGACACCACGTGGACGTGCTGTGGTTCGCCGCATTGCCGGGTGAGTGGACAGGCTGAGCGACCGGCTGTGCGGCAGTCTGTTCCGGTTCCAGGTCAGTGATCGTGGAGGTAGAGCCACACCAGGATGGTCATGGCGACGCCGAGAAAGCCGAGCGCGATACCGGTCCGAGCGGCCCATCGGCCCCTCAGGGCGCCGTCTGCGGTCTCGAGGTGCTGGAGCGCCTTCCGCCCCACCCAGATGGCTGGGATGCCCGTCACCACGCCGAGCACCAGGCTGAGCACACCGAGGGTGAGGGCGTTCCGAGCGCGAGGGTCGATCGAGTCCGGGGCCCGTTGGGCGTCAGGGTCGGTGTCCACCCCGGGGTGCGGTCCGGGAGGGAAGTCGCGGAACGGACCGGAGTTCGGGTTGCCCGGAAGGTATGGTCACTGGGGCCCCTCGTGAGATCGATTGAGAAGAGAGTACTTCGTTTGGCCCCCTGCGGGGCGTCGCTCGGGTCGCCGGGAAGCGCGGAGCGGAAGTTGCGCCGAGCAACGGCCCGCTGTCCACCGCATCGTCGCTGCTTCCTACACTTGCTGCGTGTCAGCGCCCGGCTCTCCCGCAGATCGGGCCGTCGAGATCGACGGGCTGGTCATGCGGTACGGCGACAAGGTCGCCGTGGACGGGCTGACCCTCGCCGTCGAGGGCTCCTCGATCACCGCCGTGCTCGGCCCCAACGGCGCGGGCAAGACCACCACGCTCGAGACCGCCGAGGGCTACCGGTCGCCGCACGCCGGGCGGGTCCGGGTGCTGGGGCTCGACCCCGTGCGCCAGCGCCGGCAGCTGCTCCCGCGCATCGGCGTGATGCTCCAGGGCGGCGGCGCCTGGGGCGGCGTCCGCGCCGACGAGATGCTGCGTCACATCGCGCGGCTGCACGCCCACCCGCTCGACCTCGGACTGCTGTCCGAGCGGATGGGTCTGGCTGACTGCGGGCGCACGCCGTACCGGCGGCTCTCCGGCGGCCAGCAGCAGCGCCTGGGGCTCGCGATGGCGATCGTCGGTCGACCCGAGATCGTGTTCGTCGACGAGCCGACCGCGGGCATGGACCCCGCCGCACGCCGGACGACGTGGGACCTGCTCCGCGAGCTCCGCGACGCGGGGGTCACCGTCGTGCTCACGACGCACTACATGGAGGAGGCCGAGCGCCTCGCCGACCGGATCCACATCATCGACCACGGGCGCCTGATCGCCAGCGGTACGTCGCTCGAGCTCACCCGGGGCGGGAGCTCCGCCACGATCCGCCTGGTGGTGACGCGGCCCTTCCCCTCCGACGCACCGGAGTCGCTGCGAGCCGCCCTCGGTGCCCAGGTCGAGGTGACGCTGCTCGACGCCATGAGCATCGTGGTGACCGGTCCGGCCGACGCCTCCAGCCTGGCCGCGGTGTCGCGCTGGTGCGAGGAGAACGACGTGCTCCCCGAGTCGCTGACGCTGGGACAGCGCACGCTGGAGGACGTCTTCCTCGAGCTGACCGGCCGCGAGCTGGCGTCATGAGCGAGCTCGACCTGTCACCTCGGCCGGGCGCCGCGCCGTTCGTCCGCCAGGTGGCCGCGCAGGCGGCGATGGAGGCGCGCCTCGTGCTGCGCAACGGCGAGCAGCTGCTGCTGGCCGTCGTGATCCCCGTGATCGTCCTGGTGGGCGGGGTCAACGGCGCCCACCACGTCGGCATCCACTTCTCGCACCGACCGGTCGACGTGTTCACCCCGGGCGTCCTCGCGCTCGCGGTGATGTCGACGGCGTTCACCTCGCTCGCCATCGCCACCGGCTTCGAGCGGCGCTACGGCGTCATCAAGCGGCTCGGCTCGTCGCCCCTCCCCCGCTCCGGTCTGCTGGCCGGCAAGGTCGGCGCGCTGCTGGTCGTCGAGGTGCTCCAGGGCGCGGTGATCTCGCTGGTCGCCCTGGTGCTCGGCTGGCACCCGGCGGGTGGGATCCTCGGCGCCGTCCTCGCGGTCGTCCTCGGGACCGCCGCCTTCGCCGCGCTCGGGCTGTTCCTGGCCGGGGTCCTGCGCGCCGAGGCCACCCTGGCCGCGGCCAACCTCGTGTACCTCCTGCTGATGGCCGGTGGCGCGGTCGTCCTCCCCAGCTCGTCGTACGGCGCGTTCGGGCACGTCGCCGCCGGCCTGCCGTCGGGCGCCCTCGGCGACGCGATGCGCCAGGCGCTGGTCGACGGGACCACCGCCTGGCGTGACCTCGGCGTGCTGCTGGTCTGGGCCGTGGTCGGCACCACCCTCACGGCGCGGACGTTCACATGGGAGTGAGCACCTGGCTGCGTCGGTTCGCCTGGGCGACGCTCGTCGCGAACGTCGTCCTCGTGGTGACCGGGGGCGCCGTCCGCCTCACCGGGTCCGGTCTCGGCTGCCCCACGTGGCCGCGTTGCGACAACAGCTCCTTCACCCCGCACGGCGCGCTCGGCGTGCACCAGCTCATCGAGTTCGGCAATCGCACGCTGACCTTCGTCCTGGTCGCGGTCGCGGTCGCCACCTTCGTGGCCGCGCGGGCCAGCGGCCGCCGCGACCTGACCCGGATGTCGGTCCTGCTGGGACTGGCGATCCCGGCCCAGGCGGTGCTCGGTGGCGTCACCGTGCTCACCGACCTCAACCCGTGGGTGGTCTCCCTCCACCTGATCGTGTCGCTGGCGATCGTGTCCCTCGCGGTGCTGTTCCTGCACCGGCTCGACCGTCCCGCCGTCACACCGGCCTCGGGGATGGTGCCGGCCCTGGCATGGACGACGTACGCCGTGACCTGGCTGGTGCTCTACGCAGGCACCGCGGTGACCGGGTCCGGACCACACGCCGGCGACGCGAAGGCACACCGCAACGGCCTCGACCCGCTGCAGATCAGCCAGTTCCACGCCGACCTGGTGTTCCTGCTGGTCGGCCTGTCCGCCGGGCTGTGGTTCGCGCTGCGCGCGACCGGTGAGGACACCAGGCCGGCCACGCTGCTGCTCGGTCTCGAGGGTGCTCAGGCGGTGGTCGGCTTCGTGCAGTACTTCGCCGGGCTGCCGGTGGTCGTCGTCATGCTCCACATGCTCGGCGCGGCCCTGGTGGCCGCCGCGGCGACCTGGCTGCTGATCTCGGTGCGGGAGCCGGGCGTGGCCGGAGGGTGGACGACGGTTGGCCTGCACCCCCGTGGACGGGCCAACCGTCGTACCCCGTGAGACGCCGGGGGCACCGGATCGGTTGCGTCTCGCCCCTCAGCGGGTGAGCAGCGGATCGAGCGCCACGGCCACGAAGAGCAGCGACAGGTAGAGGTTGGAGGCGTGGAAGAGCACCATCGGCCTGATCAGCCCGAGGTCCTCGGTGCCCCGGGTGCGACCCCACATCCGGTGGGCCTGCACCAGGAAGACCGCGCCCAGCACGGTCGCGATCAGCGGGTAGACCCAGCCGGTGTCGGCCACCGGCCACAGCAGCAGTGAGGTCGCCACCATCGCCCAGCTGTAGAACACGACCTGACGACCGACGACCCGGGCCGGGGCGACCGCCGGGAGCATCGGGACGTCGACGCCCGCGTAGTCCTCGCGGTAGCGCAGGGCCAGCGCCCAGGTGTGCGGCGGCGTCCAGAGGAAGACGACGGCGAACAGGACGACCGGGGTCCACGCCAGGTGGTCGGTCACGGCCGTCCAGCCGATCAGAGCGGGGAAGCAGCCGGCCAGGCCGCCCCACACGATGTTCTGCGTGGTACGACGCTTGAGCAGCATCGTGTAGACGAACAGGTAGAAGCACTCCGCGACCAGGGAGAGCCCGGCGGAGAGGGGGTTCACCCAGGCGAAGAGGATCGCCGTGGCCAGCACGGCGAGGGCCACGCCGAACGCCAGCGCCGACGCCGGCGTCACGATGTGTCGCGGCAGCGCGCGACGACGAGTCCGGCGCATCTGCTCGTCGATGTCGCGGTCGTAGACGCAGTTGAGGGCGGAGGCCGAGCCCGCCGACAGGGCGCCACCGACGACGGTCGCGAGCACGAGACCCAGGTCGGGGACCCCTCGCGCCGCGAAGAACATCACCGGCACGGTGGTCAGGAGCAGCAGCTCGATGACCCGCGGCTTGGTCAGTCCGACGTACGCCGCGACGACGTCTCGGTAGTGCGCGTTGCCGGTCACCCGGGGGGAGTCCGACTCGGAGAGAGCCGGGGCTCGGTGGCCGACGTATGTCACGGGCTTCCTCGGGTACGGAGAGGGCAGGACGCGTCTCGCAGTCTATCGGCAGGGGTGGGTAGGCTCGGAGACGGCCGAGGAGATGCCCGGAGCACTGCCCCCTCACCCCGTCCTGGAAGGGATCCCTGCGTGAGCACCACATCCGCGAAGCTGGACTGGACCGACCTCGACGACCGGGCGGTGGACACCGTGCGGGTGCTCGCCATGGACGCCGTCCAGAAGGTCGGGAACGGCCACCCGGGCACCGCGATGAGCCTCGCCCCCGCGGCGTACCTGCTCTTCCAGAAGGTGATGCGGCACAACCCCGCCGACCCGCACTGGCCCGGTCGCGACCGGTTCGTCCTGTCCTGCGGACACTCGAGCCTCACCCTCTACATCCAGCTCTTCCTGGGCGGTTGGGGCCTCGAGCTCGAGGATCTCGAGTCGCTGCGCACGTGGGGAAGCAAGACGCCGGGTCACCCCGAGTACGGCCACACCGCCGGCGTCGAGACGACCACCGGGCCGCTCGGACAGGGCATCGGCAATGCCGTCGGCATGGCCATGGCCGCGCGCCGCGAGCACGGCCTGCTCGACCCGAACGCCACGTGGGGAGACTCGCCCTTCGACCACCAGGTCTACGCCCTCTGCTCCGACGGCGACATCGAGGAGGGCGTCTCGGCCGAGGCGTCGGCCCTCGCCGGCGTGCAGGAGCTCGGCAACCTGACGCTGATCTACGACCACAACCGGATCTCGATCGAGGACAACACCGACATCGCCCTCGGTGAGGACGTCGGCGCCCGCTACGAGGCCTACGGCTGGCACGTGCAGCACGTCGACTGGACCAACGGCGGTACGACGTACGTCGAGGACGTGCCGGCGCTCTACGAGGCGATCCGCAGGGCCCAGGCGGTCACCGACAAGCCGAGCTTCATCGTGCTGCACACGATCATCGCCTGGCCCGCCCCGGACGCCCAGAACACCGGCAAGGCCCACGGCTCCGCCCTCGGCGCCGACGAGGTCGCGGCCACCAAGAAGGTGCTCGGCTTCGACCCCGAGCAGACCTTCGAGGTGCCTCCCGGCATCCTCGAGCACACCCGGCAGGCCGTCGAGCGCGGCAAGGCCGCGCAGGCCGAGTGGGACACGTCGTACGCCGCCTGGGCGCGCAAGCCCTCGGCCGACCCCGCCCTGTTCGACCGCCTGCAGACCCGCACGCTGCCCGAGGGCTGGGCGGCGAGGATCCCGTCCTTCCCGGCCGACCCGAAGGGCATGGCGACCCGGGTGGCGTCGGGTCGCGTGATCAACGCGGTGGCCGAGACGCTGCCCGAGCTCTGGGGCGGCTCCGCCGACCTCGCCGGCTCGAACAACACCACCATCGACGGCGCGCCGTCGTTCATCCCGAGCAACCGCGCCACCAAGATGTGGAAGGCCGACCCGATGGCCGGGCGCGTGCTCCACTTCGGCATCCGCGAGCACGGCATGGGCGCGATCATGAACGGCATCGCCGTGCACGGCGGAACGCGCGTCTTCGGCGGCACGTTCCTCACGTTCTCCGACTACATGCGGGGGGCGGTGCGGCTGGCGGCCCTGATGGGGCTGCCGGTCACCTACGTCTGGACCCACGACTCCATCGGTCTCGGTGAGGACGGCCCGACCCACCAGCCGGTCGAGCACCTCGCCGCGCTCCGAGCGATCCCGGGCCTCGACGTCGTACGCCCTGCCGACGCGAACGAGACGGCGGCCTGCTGGCGCGCCGTCCTCGAGCACACCGACCGCCCCGCCGGGCTCGTCCTGTCACGACAGAACCTCCCGGTCTTCCCGCGCGGCGAGGACGGCTTCGCCGACACCAGCAACGTGCACCGCGGTGGCTACGTCCTGCTCGACACCGACGGCGGTCAGCCCGACATCGTACTCGTCGGCACCGGCTCCGAGGTGCAGCTGGCCGTCCGGGCGCGCGAGCTCCTCGCGGCCGACGGCGTGCGTGCACGCGTCGTCTCGATGCCGTGCCGCGAGTGGTTCGACGCCCAGGACGCCTCCTACCGCGAGACCGTGATCCCGCCGATCGTGAAGGCCCGGGTGTCCGTCGAGGCAGGGGTCGCCCAGGGGTGGCGCGAGGTCGTGGGCGACCACGGTCGCATCGTGTCGCTCGACCACTACGGCGCCTCCGCCGACTACGAACGCATCTACCGCGAGTTCGGCATCACGGCCGAGGCCGTGGCCGCCGCGGCCCACGACAGCATCAGGGTGGCCGCAGGCTGAGCGCGCCGACCAGGTCACCCGCTCCACGTCCCAAGGAGGAAGCAGTGAAGGATCGTCTGCAGCAACTGTCCGAGGCCGGTGTGTCGATCTGGCTCGACGACCTCTCCCGTGAGCGTCTCGAGACCGGCAACCTCGAGGAGCTCGTCCGCAGCTCCCACGTGGTCGGCGTGACCAGCAACCCGTCGATCTTCCAGGCGGCGCTCAGCGACGGGGAGCGCTACGACCCGCAGATCCGCGAGCTCGCAGCCCGCGGCGCCGACACCGACGAGGCGGTCCGCATCCTGACCACCGACGACGTCCGCGACGGCTGCCGGGTGCTGCGGCCGGTCTTCGACGCCACGGACCACGTCGACGGCCGGGTCTCGATCGAGGTCTCCCCGGGGCTCGCCCACGACACCGACGGCACCGTCGCGGAGGCGGGCGACCTCTGGAAGACCGTCGGGGAGCCCAATCTGCTGATCAAGATCCCGGGCACCAAGGAGGGCTGTCCGGCCATCACGGAGACGCTCGGGGCGGGGATCAGCGTCAACGTGACCCTGATCTTCGGTCTCGACCAGTACGCCGACGTGCTGGAGGCCCACGTCGCGGGCCTCGAGAAGGCTCGTGACAACGGACACGACCTGTCCACCATCCACTCGGTCGCGTCCTTCTTCGTCTCGCGCGTCGACACCGAGATAGACAAGCGGCTCGACGCGACCACCTCCGGACCGGGGACGGACCCGGCCCTGAAGGGCAGGGCGGGCGTCGCCAACGCGCGGCTCGCCTTCAAGGCGTTCGAGGAGTTCTACACCGGTGACCGCTGGGCCTCGCTCGAGGCCGACGGCGCGCGCAAGCAGCGCCCGCTCTGGGCGTCGACGGGCGTCAAGAACCCCGACTACCCGGACACGATGTACGTCGTCGACCTGGTCGTCGAGGACACCGTCAACACGATGCCGGAGAAGACCCTCGACGCCGTGGCCGACCACGGCGAGATCAGGGGTGACCGGGTGCGGCCCTTCTACGACGACGCGGCCGCCCACATGAAGGCGCTGGCCGACGCGGGCATCGACTACGACGACGTCATCGCCGTCCTCATCGAGGAGGGCGTCGACAAGTTCGTGACGGCCTGGACCGAGCTCGGCGAGACCGTGACGGCGCAGCTCGAGCGGGCCAAGGGAGCCTCGTGACCGAAGCGCCGGTGGATGCCGTCGCGACCACGGCCTGGTCGCGACTCACCGCGCTCGCCGACGGCTTCGAGCCGGACCTGCGCGGCTGGTTCGACGCCGAGCCCGACCGGGTCGAGCGGCTGACGTTCACCGCAGCCGACCTCCACGTCGACCTCTCGAAGTCGTTCCTCCACGGTGACGTCCTCCCGGCCCTCCTCGCCCTGGCCGACGAGGTGGGGGTCGCGCACCGGAGGGACGCCATGTTCGCGGGTCGGCACATCAACGTCACGGAGGACCGCGCGGTCCTGCACACCGCCCTCCGCCTCCCCGCCCGGGCGACTCTCGAGGTCGACGGGCAGGACGTCGTGGCGGACGTCCACGACGTGCTGCGGCGGGTCTACGCCTTCGCCGAGCAGGTGCGCAGCGGCGCCTGGACGGGTGTCACCGGCGAGCGGGTGCGCACCGTGGTCAACATCGGTATCGGCGGCTCGGACCTCGGGCCGGTGATGGCGTACGAGGCTCTCGCGCCCTACCGGGACCCCGCGCTGCAGTGCCGGTTCATCTCCAACATCGACCCGACGGACGCCGCCACCACCCTGGCGGACCTCGATCCCGCGACGACCCTGTTCATCGTGTCGAGCAAGACGTTCGGCACACTCGAGACCCTGACCAACGCACGGCTGTGCAAGGCCTGGCTGCTCGACGGCCTCCGCGCGTCCGGCGCGATCGACGACGGCGCCGACGCGGGGTCGAGGGCCGTGTCACGGCACTTCGTCGCGGTCTCCACGGCGCTCGACAAGGTGGCCGAGTTCGGTATCGACCCGGCCAACGCGTTCGGCTTCTGGGACTGGGTGGGCGGCCGCTACTCCGTCGACTCCGCCATCGGCACCTCCCTGGTCGTGGCGATCGGACCCGAGCGGTTCGCCGAGTTCCTGTCGGGCTTCCACGCCATGGACGAGCACTTCCGTACGACGGAACTGTCGCGCAACGTGCCCGTGCTGATGGGACTGCTCAACGTCTGGTACGCCGACCTCCTCGGCGCGCAGAGTCATGCGGTCCTGCCCTACGCCCAGCTCCTCCACCGGTTCCCGGCGTACCTCCAGCAGCTGACCATGGAGTCCAACGGCAAGAGCGTGCGATGGGACGGCACCCCCGTGACGGCCGGCACCGGCGAGGTCTTCTGGGGCGAGCCCGGCACGAACGGCCAGCATGCGTTCTACCAGCTCCTCCACCAGGGCACCCGGCTGGTCCCGGCCGACTTCATCGCCGTGGCCAACCCGGCCTACCCGCTCCAAGACGCCCAAGACGGGCACAGCCTCGACGTCCACGAGCTGTTCCTGGCCAACTTCTTGGCCCAGACCAGGGCGCTCGCGTTCGGCAAGACCGCCGACGAGGTGCGCGCGGAGGGCACGGAGGAGGCGATCGTCCCGGCGCGCACCTTCCCGGGCAACCGCCCGACCGCGTCGATCATGGCGCCCGGGCTCAGCCCCTCCGTGCTGGGCCAGCTGGTGGCGCTCTACGAGCACATCACCTTCACGCAGGGCGTGGTCTGGGGCATCGACAGCTTCGACCAGTGGGGCGTGGAGCTGGGCAAGCAGCTGGCCCAGCAGGTCGGGCCGGCCATCGCCGGCGACGACGAGGCACTCGCCGGGCAGGACGCCTCGACCCGGTCGCTGATCTCCTACTACCGGAAGCAGCGTCGTCCATGAGCGACTGGGTGAACCCGCTCCGCGACCCCCGAGACCGCCGCCTGCCGCGCATCGCCGGGCCCTGCGGCCTCGTCCTCTTCGGGGTGACCGGCGACCTGTCCCGCAAGAAGGTCATGCCGGCGATCTACGACCTCGCCAACCGCGGACTCCTGCCCCCCGGCTTCAGCCTCACCGGGTTCGCCCGGCGCGACTGGGCCGACGAGGACTTCGCCCAGGTGGTCCACGACTCGGTCAAGGAGCACTCCCGCACCGAGTTCCGCGAGGAGGTCTGGAAGCAGCTCGCCGAGGGCTTCCGGTTCGTCCCCGGCAGCTTCGACGACGACACGGCGTTCAACACCCTGCGGCGCACGATCGAGGAGCTCGACGAGGTGCGGGGCACCGGCGGCAACCACGCCTTCTACCTGGCGATCCCGCCTGGCCTCTTCGGCGCCGTGGTCGGACAGCTGAAGGAGCACGGGCTGGCGCAGCCGGACGCGGGCTCGTGGCGCCGGGTCGTCGTGGAGAAGCCGTTCGGCCACGACCTGCAGTCGGCTCGCGAGCTGAACGCCGTACTCGCCGACGTGTTCCCGTCCGGCTCGATCTTCCGGATCGACCACTACCTCGGCAAGGAGACCGTCCAGAACATCTTGGCGATGCGCTTCGCGAACGCGATGTTCGAGCCGATCTGGAACTCCAACTACGTCGACCACGTGCAGATCACGATGGCCGAGGACCTCGGCATCGGCGGCCGGGCCGGCTACTACGACGGCATCGGTGCCGCCCGCGACGTGATCCAGAACCACCTCATGCAGCTGATGTCGCTGGTCGCGATGGAGGAGCCCACGTCGTTCGACGCGGAGAGCCTGCGGCTCGAGAAGCTGAAGCTGCTCTCGGCGGTCAACCTGCCCCGCCGGCTCGACCTCACCACAGCCCGCGGCCAGTACGCCGCCGGCTGGCAGGGGGGCGAGAAGGTCATCGGCTTCCTCGAGGAGGAAGGGGTCCGCAAGAGCTCGACCACCGAGACGTACGCCGCGGTCACGCTGCACGTCGACAACCGGCGCTGGGCCGGTGTGCCGTTCTACCTGCGCACCGGCAAGCGGCTCGGTCGCCGGGTGACCGAGGTCGCCGTGGTCTTCAAGCCGGCGCCGCATCTGCCGTTCGCCAAGACCGCGACCGAGGAGCTCACGCACAACGCGCTGGTGATCCGGATCCAGCCCGACGAGGGCATGACGATCCGGTTCGGCTCCAAGGTGCCCGGCACCTCGATGGAGATCCGCGACGTGAACATGGACTTCGCGTACGGCGGCTCCTTCACCGAGTCGAGCGCCGAGGCCTACGAACGCCTGATCCTCGACGTCCTGCTCGGAGACCCGCCCCTGTTCCCCCGCCATGCGGAGGTCGAGCGGTCCTGGCAGATCCTCGACCCGGTGCTCGACCACTGGGCCAGCAAGCGCAGGCCCGACCAGTACCAGGCCGGCACGTGGGGTCCCGCCTCCGCGGACCGGATGCTGGCCCGCGACGGACGCGTCTGGAGACGACCATGAACCCACCCCACGAAGCTGCTCGTCGCGCCCACACCTCTGCCGGGGTCCCGGGATGATCGAGCTGATCGACACCAACGCCGCGACCATCGCGGCGGAGTTCGTGGCGGAGCGGATCCGCGCCGGCAGCCCGGCCATGGGCATGGTGATGACGCTGGTGATCGTCGTCGACGAGGACGGCGCGCCCGGCGCGATGCGGGCCGCCCGGCAGGCCGGGCACGAGCACCCGGCCCGGGTCCTGGGTGTGATCCTCGGCGACGCCCGCGGCGCAGCGCAGGTGAACGCCCAGGTGATGACCGGCGACGGCTGGACCGGCGAGACCGCGCTGATCCGGCTCAAGGGCGAGGTGGTCAAGCACTCGGAGTCGGTCGTGCTCCCGCTGCTGCTCCCCGACTCCCCGGTCGCGATGTGGTGGCCGGCCGACCCGCCCGAGGACCCCGCGACGGATCCGCTCGGGCGCCTGGCGCAGCGCCGTATCACCGACGCGGCGGGCGCCGTACGCGGCAAGGCGAAGGCGATCCACCTCCAGTGCTCCTCGTACTCACCGGGCAACTCCGATCTCGCGTGGACGCGGATCACCCCCTGGCGAGCACTGCTGGCCGCCGCCATGGACCAGCACCAGCCCAAGGTCACCGGCGGGTCGGTGACGGCCGAGCGGATCAGCCCCAGCGCCGAGCTGCTCGTGGCCTGGCTGTGCGACCGGCTCAAGGTGCGCATCGAGCAGAAGAACTCGCGGGGGCCCGGCATCACCGAGGCCCGGCTCGACACCAACGACGGCCCCATCATGATCTCGCGCCGTGACGGCCGGCTCGCGACGTTCACCTCGCCGGGCCGTCCGGACCGACCGGTGGCACTGAAGCGGCGCGCGCTGCCCGAGCTGCTGGCGGAGGAGCTCCGGCGCCTCGACGAGGACGACGTCTACGCCGCCACCGCCCGCAAGCTGGTCAGGCTGCATCTGCGATGACGACCGGTCCCGCTCCCCGCGTCGAGGTCCACGAGTCCGCGCCCGACCTCGCCACCTCGGTCGCCGGCGCGTTCCTGCGCGCCGTGACCGTGCTGCAGGACGCCGGAGAGATCCCCCAGGTCGGGCTCACCGGAGGCACCATCGCCGACGCCATCCATCGCGAGATCGCCCGCCTCGGCGGGGACACCGAGGTCGACTGGAGCCGGATCGACTTCTTCTGGGGCGACGAGCGGTTCGTGGCGCCGGACTCGCCCGACCGGAACGCGCTCCAGGCCCGCGAGGCGTTCCTCGACCTCCTCGGTGTCGATCCGGCCCGGGTGCACGAGATCCCCTCGACGTCCGAGGCCGCCTCGGTCGACGCCGCCGCTGCGTCGTACGGCGAGACGGTGCGGGCCGCCGGCACCGGCCGGTTCCACGTGCTGATGCTCGGCGTCGGTCCGGACGGACACATCGCGTCGCTCTTCCCCGGCCACCCACAGCTCGACGTCGACGACCGGATCGCGGTCGCCGTCACCGACTCCCCGAAGCCACCGCCCGAGCGGGTGAGCCTGACGCTCCCGGCCCTCAACCGCGCCGACGAGGTGTGGTTCGTGGTCAGTGGCGCCGACAAGGCCGAGGCCGTCGGCCGCGCGCTGGCCGTCACGCCACCCGACGTGCACGAGATCCCCGCTGCCGGAGTCCGTGGCCAGGGCGAGACGATCTGGTTCCTCGACCGCGACGCCGCCAGCCGGGTGCCCTAGACCGGCGCGGCGCGTGGTCAGCCGGTGGGGAAGCCGAACGCCGACAGGTCGATGGCACTGTCGCCGCAGGTCGCGAGGGCGGCCAGGCACTCGCCGATGGCCGCGGAGTGCTTGAACCCGTGCCCGGAGCACGGCGAGGCGACGACCACGTTCGGCCGGGCCGGGAGCCGGTCGATGACGAAGCGACTGCCGTCGGTGACCGTGTAGAGGCACACCTCGGCCCTCACGCAGCGCCCGGAGAGCCCCGGCAGGCGTGGCCGGACACACCGCTCGTACATCTCCTCGATCTCGTCGTCTGAGACCGTGCGGTCCGTCTCGTCGGGTGTGGTCACGTCGACGTACTGCTCGCGGGCGACCTTGGCGCCGCCGGCGAGACCGTCGACCATCGGGAAGCCGTAGATCGCGTCGCGCAGGTCGCCTCCGGGCCACCAGATGTAGACGGGCGAGTCGCGCAGGGCCGGGTACGACGACGGGTCGCGCAGGTCGAACCAGAACATCACCTGCCGGTGGATCCGGACCGCCGAGGCCAGCTCGGGAACCAGCTCGGACACCCAGGGACCGGCCGTGACCACCAGTGTCGACGCCTCCACCGTCCGGTGCGTCGTGCGGACCGTGACGTGGGACTCGTGGTCGTCGTACCCGACGACCTGCTCGCCCGCGGCGATGGTCGCTCCGAGCTCGCGGGCGAGCCGGAGCTGCGCCCCGACCGCCCGCTCCGGGCGCACGAACCCCGCGCCCGGCTCGAGGTACCCCCGCTCGTCACCGGCCAAGGACAGCTGGGGGAACCGGGCTGCCAGGTCGGCCGTACCGAGCAGCTCGTGCTCCACGTCGTAGGCCCGGGCGGCCGCCACCGTGCGCTCGAGGAAGCTCTCGCTGCCGTGCATGGCGAAGACGCGGTCGGGGGCCATCACCAGGCCGCCGCACTGCGTCAGGAGCCGGACACCCGTCTGCCGTTCGAGGTCCCGCCAGATCTCGTGCGAGCGTCGGACCAGGGGAACGTACGCGAGGCCCTCCCCGACGGCGACGCGGGTGATCCTGGTGTCTCCGTGGCTGGATCCGAAGGTGTGCGGCGGCTGGTGGCGGTCGAGACCGAGCACGCTCACGCCCGCCTTCGCCAGCTGGTACGTCGCGGCGCTCCCCATCGCGCCGAGCCCGACCACCACGACGTCGTACCGCATGGCCGGAGCCTCGCAGATGCGCCTGCCCACGGTCACGTGACTCGGTTTCGAGACGCGTCACCCGGCCCGTCGCACGCTCCGGTCCGGGTCGACGCTCCTCAACCTGATCGCGCAGCAGCGCCCTCGCACCTCGGGCCCTGCTGCGCGATCAGAAGACGATGTCGCCGGACTTGCGGCGGCTGCGCAGCAGCTGGATCGCCTCGTCCAGGATCTGGGTCGCCTCCGCGTCGGAGCGACGCTCCTTCACGTAGGCGAGATGCGTCTTGTAGGGCTCGATCTTGGGTGCCGGAGGTGGGTTCTCCGAGTCGAGACTCGCGGGCAGCCCGCACTTGGGGCAGTCCCACGAGTCGGGCACCACGGCGTCGACGGCGAACGTCACGACCGAGCGGTGCTCGTGAGAGCAGAAGTAGGTGACCGCCTGTCGTGGCGCGGCCTCGCCACGCTCGGCCTCACCCATCGGACCAGCACCGACCCGGCTCCCCCGGATCGCGTTCCCTCCACCAGCCACGTGCGCCGAACCTCTCTCAGTTCTGGTAGGCCAGCAGCAGGCCCAGGGCGATGACGCAAGCGAACCAGATGGCACCCACACCGATGGTGAACCGATCGAGGTTGCGCTCCGCCACTGACGATCCCCCGAGCGAGCTGGACACACCGCCGCCGAACATGTCCGACAGGCCGCCCCCGCGGCCCTTGTGCAACAGCACGAGCAGCACCAGCACACAGCTGGTGATGACGAGCAGGATCGTGAAGACGGTGGTCACCGGCACAGCCTACGTCACCATGGGGGGTGCGCCGAACCGACCCACGGGCCGGTCCAGACCGGCTCCGTGGAGTCTCACAGGGCCGGCATGTCGTAGAAGCGGCAGATGCCGCCGAACTCCTCGGCCTGGAGGCTCGCGCCGCCGACCAGGGCGCCGTCGATGTCCTGCTCGGCCATGATCCCGGCGATGTTGGCGGCCTTGACCGAGCCGCCGTACAGGATCCGGCAGCCGTCGGCGGCCTCGTCGCCCACCGTCTCGCGCAGGCGCGCCCGGATCGCCCCGCAGACCTCCTGGGCGTTCTCCGGCGTCGCGACCTCCCCGGTGCCGATCGCCCACACCGGCTCGTAGGCCAACACGAGCGAGGTGACCTCCTCGGGGCCGAACCCCGCCAGGCTGCGGTCGACCTGTCCCAGGCAGTGGTCGACGTGACCGTCGGCACGGCGTACGTCGAGGCCCTCGCCGAGGCACACGATCGGGGTCATCCCGGCACCGATCACCTGGCGGGCCTTGCGGTTGACGACCTCGTCGGTCTCGCCGTGCAGCTCGCGCCGCTCGGAGTGACCGACGATGACGTAGCTGCACCCGAGCTTGGCCAGCATCAGGGCCGAGATGTCGCCGGTGTAGGCGCCGGAGTCGTGCTCGGAGACGTCCTGGGCCGCGTAGCGGATGGAGAGATGGTCGCCGTCGACCAGCGTCTGCACCGAGCGCAGGTCGGTGAAGGGCGGGGCGACGACCACCTCGGTGCGGGCGTGGTCGTGCTTCTTGTCGGTGAGGATCCAGGCGAGCTTCTGGACGAGCGCCACCGCCTCCGGGTGGGTGAGGTTCATCTTCCAGTTGCCCGCCATCAGCGGGATGCGGGTGGTCATGGGTTCCTCTCAGGCGATGTGGTGGTCTCGACCGGCGCTACCGGCTCGACCGGTGCACGGGCACGACGGCGACGGGCGGTCAACCCTCACCGCTCGAGGACCGCGATGCCGGGGAGCTCCCTGCCCTCGAGGAACTCGAGGCTGGCGCCGCCGCCGGTCGAGATGTGGCCGAAGGCGCCCTCGTCGAAGCCGAGCTGCCGCACCGCCGCCGCCGAGTCGCCGCCGCCGACCACCGACAGGCCGTGCACCTCGGTGAGGGCCCGGGC
>JBAUWD010000326.1:0-8604 GCA_049583575.1 Nocardioides sp. | reverse complement strand
CAGGCGGCGTCGCCCGACCCCGCCGTGACCACGACCTGGCGGCCGGCCCCGGCGTCGGCGAGCAGGGAGGCCAGCTCGACGGCTGGGCCGCCGGAGACGCCGGTGAGGATGGCCGCCTCCCTCTCGTTCGCGAAGAGGAGGACGTCCGCGGGCAGCATGCCGAGGAAGGACGAGGCACCCAGGAGCTCGAGCGGCGCCGCCGAGGCGGCACCGACCGAGACCGTCAGCCCGGCGGAGAGTGCGGCATCCATCGCGTGGAACGCGGCGTCGCGCGCGTCGCGCAGGAGGGCGTAGCCGGAGACGTGCAGGTGGTCGCCGGCGCGGAACTCGTCCGTGGGTACGTCGTGCTCCTGCAGGGAGAGGTTGGCGCCGGGGTCCGGCACCATGGTGCGCTCGCCGGTCGGCGCCACCAGGACCAGGCAGGTGCCGGTCGGACGCGTGCGGTCCACCCGGAAGCGCACGTCGACGCCCAGCTGGTGGAGACTCTCGAGCTGCGCCTGCCCGGCCGCGTCGTCGCCGATCGCACCCACGAACGTCGACTCGACACCCACGCGGGTCAGCCAGGCCGCGGTGTTGGCGGCCGAGCCACCGCCGACGTAGGAGATCACGCCGGGGCTGTCGGAGCCCTCGGCGAGGGGCCCGAACAGCCGGGCCACCACGTCGACCATGAGGTCGCCGAGACAGAAGAACGTCACGAGCGCGACCCGGCGGCGTAGGCGGTGGCCACCTCGGCCGCGAGCCGCGCGTTCGAGCGGACCAGCGCGACGTTGGCGCGCAGCGACTCACCCGCGCTCTCCCGGTGGAACCAGTCGAGGAGGTACGGCGTGACGTCCTTGCCGCGGACGCCGTCGCGGTCGGCGGCGGCCAGGCCGGAGGTCAGCAACCGGTCGTGGAGGTCGCGGTCGAGCTCGTCGTCGGACGAGATCGGGTTGGCCAGCACCAGCCCGAGTCCCGTCGTACCGACGCGGTCGCGGGCCAGCAGGATCTCGGCGACCTCGGCCGGGGACCCCACCCGCCAGCCGACGTCGTGACCGGAGTCGGCGAGGTAGAAGCCGGGGAACCGGTCGGTCCGGTAGCCCAGCACGCCGACGCCCAGGGTCTCGAGCCGCTCGAGCGTGGCGCCCACGTCGAGGATCGACTTCACCCCGGCGCACACGACGAGGACGCCGGTGCGGGAGAGCGTCGTCAGGTCGGCGGACTCGTCGAACGTCTCCTGGGCACCGCGGTGGACGCCCCCGAGCCCTCCGGTGGCGAAGACGGTGATGCCCGCCCGGGCAGCGAGGTGGGCGGTCGAGGCGACGGTCGTGGCGCCGACTCCCCCACGCGCCGCGACGACGGCGAGCTCGCGCACGCTGACCTTGACCGCTGCCTCGTCGTTGGCCAGCCGGTCGAGGGCGGCGTCGTCGAGACCGATGCGAGCCTCGCCGTCGACCACCGCGATCGTCGCCGGCACGGCGCCACCGGCACGCACGGCCTGCTCGAACTCGCGCGCCAGCCCGGCGTTGTCGGGCCGCGGCAGGCCGTGGCTGATGATCGTGCTCTCCAGCGCGACCACCGGCCGGCCAGCGGCCAGAGCGTCACGGACCTCGTCGTGCACGCGCACGCGCATTCCCCCTGTGGCGGGTGGCTGTCAACTGCTCACGGGCCGGTCGAACGCACGTCGTACCAGCCCGAGTGCCTCATCCTGCCCGATGCCGAGAGCGCGCATCGCGTCGGCATACCCGACGGCCGCCTCCTTGGCTGCCTGGTCGACGCCGTCCCCGTTGACGACCGTGCCGGCCCGTCCGCGGGTCGTCACCGTGCCGGCGTGCTCCAGCTCGCGGTACGCCCGGGCCACCGTGTTCGGTGCGATGCCCAGCGTCGCCGCCAGTGCCCGGACCGTCGGCAGCTTGGTGCCGGGCGGGAGCGCACCGCTGGCCACCTGGGCCGCGATCTGGGTACGGATCTGTTCGTACGGCGGGTCACCATCGCTGGTGTCGAGGGTGATCACGACCGGACTGCCCCCACCGGCATTGCGTCTCGGCTCTGCTCGGGGCACGTCCGGGCACGGGTCCTACGTCGGGACGCGCTGTCCCACCACGCGTCGATCGCGTAGGAGATCGCAGCGACACGTGCCGCGCCTGCGAGGACGAGGTCGTGCCGCACGATCGGATCCGAAGCGACGTCGAGGGCGATCATGCCGCCGTCCGTGCGTCGGGCAGGGGATCACCGGATCGCAGGACATGGTCGGGGCCGAGGGTCGGCCACAGCCGCGACCGCATGTAATTGGCCGGCCGTTCGTGTGATTCCTGATCGCCGATGAGGATGAACAGTCCGAGCCCCAGAGCAAGGGCGTACCAGACCACGGTGTCGGCCAGGTGTTCGAACCCGATGATCGCCGGCGTGAGCAGACTCAGGAACACCCCTGCCGCGGTGGCCATCTCGGCGGTGGATCGCAGGAGGTCGGAGCGCAGTGCGTCCTGCCAGTACAGATGCGCGGCGTCGACCGCAGGCTCCGGTTGACGGGCCAGTCGCGCTCCCGAAACCTCGACAGCCGCCGGACCCATCAACAGCAGGGCTGCCGACGCGATCGCCCACGGCTGACCCTGCTGCACCGCCAACCTGACCGTCGCGGCGGCTCCGATCGCAGCCGCCCCCCACATTGCCAGACGCAGCCGCGATGGCAGGTAGTCGGAGAGGCTGAGTTCGCGCAGCCGAGCTACCCGGGTGCCCGGAGGCAGCGTGACACCGCGGAGAAGACTGAGCCCCCGCAGGGTTGCCAGGAGCGCGGGTACCAAGGCAAGGCACGCCGCGTAGGCCCGCATCGTGACGGGCACCTGAACGACGACGATGCACAGGGCGAACATGCCAAGGAGGTCGGCCAGCCGCTGAGCTCTGAGCTGCTTGTTCAACTGCTCGGTCCACCGGCCGTCAACGTACGCCTGGCGCTTCCACGCCCACTTGTTCCCGGCCTCGCGCACCTTGTCAGGTGCCCGGCGGCCGAACTGCAGGTAGTAGAGGAGAGCCAGCACGAGGCCGCTGGCCAGCAATCCCACCAGGCGACCCACGACGTCGCTGTTCATGCCGCCATGCTAGACACAAACACTCGATTGTCGCAATACATACCTTGGGACAAACAGGTCAGGAGACGACCTTCACGTCGCGACCTGGATGGGCTGGCCGCTCACGGCATCGATCACCTTGCGCTGGCCCAGCGGCTGGGCGAGCGTCACGCCCACGTCGACCCGGGCGCAGCTCATCATGCCCGGACGCAACGCACGCACGTGCAGCGTCAGGGTGACGGTGTCGCTGGTCTCGGTGGCGTGCAGGGTGCCGCCGCAGTTGACGATCCCGTGGAGGCGTCGTCCGTCGGCGGAGAGGTGGATGCGGCCGGTCCACGGGACGTCCCCGGCGCAGCGGCCACCGCCTGAAGGAGTGCACGAGGACGAGGGCGGCGGCGGCCCGGTGACCTCCACCGACTGCTTGGCCCCGCACGCGGACAGGATGGCGCCCATCAGGAGGGCGACGACGATGGTTCGACGCATGCGGATTCGACGTGGCATCAGCCGGTGCGGTTCCCGTCTCGCTCCCACCAGACCCAGGAGAAGCCGTCGCGCTCCTCGCGCCGGATCTGCGCCCACTCGTCGCGGTCGAAGTCGGGGTAGTGCGCGTCGCCGTCGGGCGACAGGTGGACCTCGGTCAGCACCTGGTGGGTGGCCAGCGGCAGCGCCTGCTCGTAGAGCTGGGCGCCACCCGCGACGTACACCTCACCAGGCTGCTCGGCGGCCACCGCCAGGGCCTCGTCGAGAGAGTGCGCGACCAGCACGCCCTCGGCGGTCCACTCGGGGTCGCGGGTGACGACGATCGTGGTCCGGCCGGGCAGAGGCCGGCCGATCGAGTCGTACGTCGCGCGCCCCATCACCAGCGTGCCGCCCATCGTCGTCGCCTTGAAGTGGGCGAAGTCGTCGGGGATGCGCCACGGGATGGCGCCGTGGTCGCCGATGACGCCGTTGTCGGCGTACGCCGCGACCAGGGTGAGGCGCCGCGGCCGCTGATCGGGACCACCGGCATCAGACGGCAATGGGGGCCCTGATGCCCGGGTGGGGGTCGTAGCCCTCGACCGCGATGTGCTCGAGGTCGAAGGCGTCGATCTCGGTCACGGACGGGTCGAGCCGCAGCGTCGGCAGCGGACGCGGGTCACGGGTCAGCTGGAGCTGCGCCTGCTCGACGTGGTTGGAGTAGAGGTGGGCGTCGCCGAAGGTGTGCACGAAGTCGCCGACGCCGAGACCGGTCACCTGGGCGACCATGTGCGTCAGCAGGGCGTACGACGCGATGTTGAACGGGACGCCGAGGAACACGTCGGCCGAGCGCTGGTAGAGCTGGCAGCTGAGCCGGCCGTCGGCGACGTAGAACTGGAACATCGTGTGGCACGGCGCGAGCGCCATCTGCGGGATGTCGGCGACGTTCCACGCGGACACGATGTGGCGCCGGCTGTCGGGGTCGCTCCGGATCTGGTCGAGCACGAGCCTGATCTGGTCGATGTGGCGCCCGTCGGGGGCCGGCCAGGAGCGCCACTGGTAGCCGTAGATCGGGCCCAGGTCGCCGTCGGTGTCGGCCCACTCGTCCCAGATGGTGACGCCGCGGTCCTGGAGCCACTTCACGTTGGTGTCGCCGCGGAGGAACCACAGCAGCTCGGCGAAGACCGAGCGGGTGTGGACCTTCTTGGTGGTGACGAGGGGGAACCCGTCGGTCAGGTCGAAGCGCAGCTGGTGGCCGAACACGCTGCGGGTGCCGGTGCCGGTGCGGTCGGACTTCTCGGCGCCGGTGTCGAGGATGCGCTGGAGAAGGTCGAGGTACGCCTGCATGGGCCCACCTTAGGTCCGGGCGCCGACGCCGCAGGGGACGCGCGCGGAGCGGATCCGGTCAGGCGCGGACGCGTCTCTCGGCGAGCAGCTCGTCGCGCCGGAAGGCGTAGCCGACCATCCAGGTGGGATCGAGGCGGTACATGACCACGTCGCCCCACGAGAGCGGGGACGAGCCGTAGTGCGCGGTGTAGTGCTCGTCCACGCGCGCGAGCTCGGCTCCGGTCAGCTCGACCGCGCGACCGTGGCTGAAGACCGCCAGCGCCTCGCCGTCGACGTGCGCGACGGAGATCGTCGGCCGGGCCGCGAGATGGCGCGCCTTGGCCGCCGACCGGCTGGTCGAGAAGGTCCAGGTGCCGTGCAGGAAGCGACCGTCCATCGCGCTGACGCGTGGCTCGCCGTGGGCGGTGACGGTGGCGGCGGAGATGACCTTCATGCCGGTGAGCAGGCCGGCGATGTGCTCGGCCGAGAGCGTGCGGTCGTCGTTGATGATGCTGCGCAGGTGCTCGGTCGCGCGCGCGTGCGAGGCGTCGAGCAGGTCCTGCAGTCGTGAGAGGTCCTCGGGTGTCTCCAGCATTCCTCGACGCTAGACGCCCAGACCGACCGTGCCCTTGATCGCCGTTGCCGCGTCTCCCCCGACCCAGACGGTGTCGCCGTCGCGCTCGACGTACAACCGGCCGTGGCGGCCGAGCATCGTGCCCTGCGAGGCGACGTACGACCTGGGCAGCCGGTCGCCGGCCAGCCACTGGCCGATGCCGGCGTTGAGCGACCCCGTGACCGGGTCCTCGACGACGCCGATGCTCGGGCAGAACGCGCGCACCTCGACCGCACACTCCGATCCCTCGGGATAGCGGCCGACGACGCCGACCTCCAGGTCGCCGAACTCCGCCCAGTCGGGACGTACGGCGAGCACGGCGGCCGCGTCGCGGAGGAGCACCCCGACCCAGCCCGGGCCGTTGTCGATCCAGCGCGCGTCGACGACGTCGTCCGCCGAGAGCGCGAGCGCCCTGACGAGCCGGTCGCGCTCCTCGTCCGTCACCGGACCCTCGCGCACGACCGGCGGCGCCGCGAACGCCAGGCGCTCGCCGCGTCGGATGCGCACCAGACCGGCGGGACACTCCTGGACGACCTCGCCCTCCTGCCGCGGCGTGCCTCCGGCCTCCAGCCAGGCGTGCGCGCTCCCGATCGTCGGGTGCCCCGCGAACGACAGCTCCTCGCTCGGCGTGAAGATGCGGACCCGGTAGTCGGCGCCGGGGTCCGTCGGCGGCAGCAGGAACGTGGTCTCCGACAGGTTGGTCCAGTTGGCGAAGCGGAGCATGTCGTCATCGGTCAGCCCCTCGGCGTCGTGGACCACCGCGAGCGGATTGCCGAGGTACGCCTCGGACGAGAACACGTTGACCTGGCTGAAAGCGCGCATGGCCACACGCTAGATCCACCGGCGTTCTCGGGCATGCTGGGCGTCATGACGGACCTCCGGTCGTGGTCGCAGCAGGTGGCGTCGTGGCGGCGCGAGGTGCACGCGCTGTACGACGCGGTCCGGGCCGACCCGGATCCGGAGGCCGCGCACGCGACCTGGGTCCAGGGCCGGACCGAGCTCTTCGACACCCATCCCGCCTCGGCCCGGCAGCCCGGGCAGGTGCTCCGCCATGCGCCGTACGACCCGGCGTACCGCTTCGTCGTCGAGATGCAGCCCGCCGAGCCCGAGGAGTGGCGACCGACGACGGGGAGCGACGGCGAGGTGCCGTTCCGGCGTGCCGGCCGGTTCGAGCTGCCGCTGGTCGGTGGCCTCGACGTCTGGTGGCTGGGGTCCTACGGCAACGGGATCTTCGTGCCGCTGCGCGACGCCACAGCCGGGAGGACGACGTACGGCGCGGGGCGCTACCTGCTCGACACCGTCAAGGGCGCCGACCTCGGTCGCGAGGGCGAGGCGTGGGTCCTCGACCTCAACTTCTCCTACAACCCGTCCTGCGCCTACGACCCCGACTGGGCCTGCCCGCTCGCACCCGCAGGCAACCGGCTGCCCGCCGACGTCCCGGTCGGCGAGCTGAGTCCTCAGGCCGAGAGCGACATCGGTCCGTAGACCGCGCGGTCGTGCTCGTGGAGCGTCACCGAGTCGACGCCGGCCGCGGCGAGCTCGGCCCAGACCTCACCGATCCACGACTCGGCGTCGGCCTGGGAGACGAAGCGCTGGTCGGAGTACTCCTCGGGGACCCGGGCGTCCGCCCCGAGCACGTCGTGCAGCTGCCACCACCACGGACGCTCGGCAGCAGGGGGCGGCCGGAAGGTGGCCGGCTGCTCGGGCAGGTTCACTGCTCACGCACCGAGGTGTCGACGAAGGGGAACCGGTGGCTCTCGAAGATCTCGCGTCGGGTGCGGATCTGGACGCCGAGCTGCGCTTCGGGGTCGACGAACGAGGGGACGAGCGCCATCCCGATGCCCTTCTTCAGCGTCGGGGAGAAGGTGCCGGACGTGATCTCGCACAGCGGGACGTCGGGCGTGAGGCTGACGACCATCCCCGGCCGCGGGATGCCGCGCTCGAGCGCAACCAGGCCACGCAGCCGGCGCCGGGGCCCGGCCTCCTTCTCGGCCACCAGCGGGGCGCGACCCCAGAACGCGTCCTTCTTCCAGCCGACGGCCCAGCCGAGACCGGCCTGGTTGGGCGTCACGTCCAGCGAGATGTCCTGGCCGTGCAGCGGGTAGCCCATCTCGGTGCGCAGCGTGTCGCGGGCGCCGAGGCCGCAGGCCACCATCCCGTACGGCGCGCCGGCCGCGAGCAGCGCGTCCCAGAGCGCTCCGGCGACCTCGTTCAGGGCGATCAGCTCGTAGCCACGCTCACCGGTGTAGCCGGTGCGGCAGACCACGACGCCGGTGTCGTGGAACTCCGCCTCGACGAACGACATGTAGTCGTGGCCGGAGGGGAAGCCGATCGCACCCAGCACCTCGTCGGACCTCGTGCCCTGCACCGCCAGCACGACGTACTGCGTGTGGTGGTCGAGCACCTTCACGCCGTCGGGCGCCTCCGCGCTGAGGCGGCGCACGACCTCGGCGGAGTTGGCGGCGTTGGGCACCAGGAGCACGTGCTCGTCGTCGTGGAAGTAGGCGATCAGGTCGTCGACGATGCCGCCCGTGGCGTCGTCGCAGCACAGGGTGTACTGCGCCCTGCCGGGAGCGATCCTGCCGAGGTCGTTGCTCAGCGTCGCGTTGACGTACGACGCGGCGCCCGGCCCGGCGACCATGACCTTGCCGAGGTGGCTGACGTCGAAGATGCCGACGGACTCGCGCACGGAGGTGTGCTCCTTGACCACGCCGGAGGGGTACTCCAGCGGCATCGACCACCCACCGAACTCCGCGAACTTCGCGCCCAGGGCGACATGCCGGTCGTGCAGCGGCGAGCGCAGCAGCTCCGGGGTCGAAGGGGACTCGTCGGCCATGAGCGCGAACCTACACCGGCTCGCGCCGATGCCAGGGAGCCGCGCGAAGGGGTGACTATCCTGCCCCGGTGACCTCCTACCACCTCCGAGGTGCCAGCCCGGCCAAGACGCGTGCCGATGCGGTCGTCGTCGGGGCGGTGCAGACGGCGAAGGGCGTCCGGCTCGCCGACGGAGGCGAGGATGTCGCCGACGCGTTCGGCCGGACGCTGCGCCCGCTGCTGAGCACCCTCGGCTTCACCGGCAAGGCCGGAGAGATCGCCCGGCTGCCCACGGCCGGCCGACTGTCCAGCCCGCTGCTGGTGCTGGTGGGGATGGGCTCGGCCGCCGAGGAC
>JBAUWD010000325.1:0-3571 GCA_049583575.1 Nocardioides sp. | reverse complement strand
GCACCGCGGCGTACGACGCAGCGCTCAGCAGGCCGCGGGAGGACACCGTGTACCCCGACGTGGGCGACCCGAGCGTCGACGCCCTCCACTACGACCTGCACCTGCGCTGGGACCCGCAGCACGAGATGCTCTCGGCCACCGAGACCGTGCTGTTCCGCGCCGCCCGCACCGGGCCGCGCTTCCAGCTGGACCTCGCCCACCAGCTCACCGTCGCCCACGTGTGGCTCGACGGCCGGGCCGTGGCGTTCACCCACCAGGCCAAGGACCTGGTGGTCGAGCAGCCGGTCACGACCGGTGACCGGCACGTGCTGCAGCTGACCTACTCGGGGACGCCGGAGCCGGTGGTCGCACCCACCGACCGCCCCGACTTCTCCACGACCGGTTGGACCACCACCGGCGACGGCAGCGTCTGGACGATGCAGGAGCCGTACGGGGCCTACTCGTGGTACGCCGTGAACGACCAGCCGTCCGACAAGGCGTTCTACGACGTCACGATCGACGCGCCCGCCCCGATGATCGGGGTGTCCAACGGCCGGCTCGTCTCCCGGGCCACTCGGGCCGGGCGCACGGTGACGCACTGGACGCTGCCCGAGCCGGCTGCGTCGTACCTGGTCACGCTGGCGATCGGCCGCTACACCGAGACCCACGACACCGGCCCGCACGGCCTGCCGATCACCTACTGGACCCCCAGCGACCGGCCGGACACGCTCGCCAAGGTGCGGTACGCACCGCGGGCCGTCGCCTACCTGGAAGGCCTGGTCGGCCGCTACCCGTTCCCGACCCTCGGCGTGCTCGTGGTGCCGTCGAACAGCGCGATGGAGACCCAGTCGACGATCACGCTCGGCGAGAGCCACTACGACCTGACCCGCGACGTCGTCACCCACGAGCTCTCCCACCAGTGGTACGGCGACGAGGTGACACCCGACGACTGGAGCGACCTGTGGATGAGTGAGGGCATGGCGCTGTACCTGGCCGAGCTGAGCTGGACCGCCGACCACACCCACCGCAGCCGCACCGGCCTCCTCGACGAGTGGGCCGGTCAGGCACCCCGGCAGCGCGCCGTCTACGGCCCGCCCGCGCACTACGTGACCGGCTCGTTCGGCGAGGGCAATGTCTACTTCATCCCGACCCTGATGTGGGACACGATCCGGCAGCGGGTCGGCGACGCGACGTTCTGGCGGCTGGTCCGGGCCTGGCCGCGCACGCATCGCTTCACCAGCCAGGGCCGCACCGCCTTGGCCGACTGGTGGAGCCGTCGCACCGGCGAGAACCTCCGCCCGCTGTTCGACCGGTGGTTGCTCGGTCCGCACGAGCCGCCCTGGCACGCGGGCTGATGCAGCCCGCTGGTCGAGCTTGGTCGGGACCGCCTCAGTGCAGGTACGGCGTCAGGCGCGCGCGGCGGCCGCAGATGCCCGTGTCGCCGACGTAGAAGGTGCCGAGGGTCGGGCCACCGAGCGACACCGTGACGGCATTCGGGTAGCAGGGTCCGGTGAGCCGCTGGAGCAGGTGCAACCGCCGATCGAGGACGAACACACTCCGCTGGTCGGAGCCGCGCAGGCCCTCGAGCATGACCAGCCGCGACCCGTCGGGTGACAGCGCGATGCCTCCCTGCCCGTCGAAGGCGGCGACGGTCCTCCGGGCCAGGACCCTCCCCTTGCGAAGGTCCAGCTTCGCGACGTCGGCGGAGTCCCCTCCGAGGACGAACGCGGTCCGTCCACCCGGCGCCACGATGACCTGGCCGGGGCCGATGACCCCGGGGTCGAACGACGAGATGCGCCGGGGCCGGTCCGGGTGCCGGACGTCGTACACCTGCAGGGCGTCGCCGTGGGAGACGAGGAGCCGGTTGCCGCTGGGGGTGAAGGTCAGGCCACCGATCTCGCCGGTGGGTACGTCGACCGGCCTCCGGGGGATCCCGTTGCTCCCCACGCGGTAGGCGAGGACGTGGTCATGCCCGAAGATGCTTCCGCGCGCGACGTACAGGACGCGCCCGTCGGGGCGCAGGGCAAGGCATCCACCTCGTCGCCCTTGCCGAGGTGCACCGTGGTCACGACCGTCGGGCGGGCCGGGACGGCGTCGACCACCTTCAGGGTGGCGCCCTGCGTCACGTACGCGAGCGTGTTGCCGCGCATCAGGACCCGGTCGAAGGGGGCGGGGCGCAGCCGGGTGTTCGCTCCGTGGATCGAGGCGGGCGAGGTCGTCAGGTCGAGCGAGACCAGCGCCTGCCGGTCGCCCTGGTCCCCGTCTCCGACCAGGGCCAGCGCGAGACGACCGTCGGGCGAGACGGCCAGCGAGTCGACCCCGCCGCTGCCCGGGATCAGTGGTGTGTCGACGCGGTGGCGTGGAGGGCGGACTCGCGGGCCGGCGCCGCGGACGACACGGCCACCCCGCTCGTGCCGGTGAGCGCGGCCAGGGTGAGGGCGCAGCCCAGGACTCGGGCGGGTCTGGTCACGGGGCGGCTCTGTTCACCGGGCTGCTCTGTTCACCGGGCTGCTCTGTTCATGGGGGCACCTCCGGTCGACGCCGCGCCTACGCGCGGACGGGGACAGGAGTCCCGACCGGTCGGCGCAGATACGACCGACGTCAGAACAGCAGGGCGCTCGCGGGGTCCTCGAGGATGCCGGCGACGTCGGCCAGGAAGCGCGAGCCCTTCGCGCCGTCGATGTGACGGTGGTCGAAGCTGAGCGCCAGCGTCGTCACCTGGCGGACCACGATCTCGTCGGTGGAGCCGGTCCGCACCACCCACGGCTGCGGCCTGATCGCGCCGACGCACAGGATCGCGGACTCGCCGGGGTTGATGATCGGCGTACCGGAGTCGACCCCGAAGACGCCGACGTTGGTGATCGTGAAGGTGCCGCCGCTCATCTCGGCCGGCTGCGTCCTGCCCTCGCGGGCCACCGCGGTCAGGTCGTTCAGGGCGGTCGCCAGGTTTAGCAGCGAGAGCTGCTCGGCGTCCTTCACGTTGGGTACGACGAGCCCGCGCGGGGTCGCGGCCGCGATGCCGAGGTTGACGTAGGACTTGTAGACGACCTCCTGGGCGTCGTCGTCCCACCAGGAGTTGATCTCCGGGGTGTTCCGCATCGCGAGCATCGCGGCGCGGGCGAGCACCAGCAGCGGCGAGACCTTGACGTCGCGGAACTCGGATCGCGAACGGAGCCTGTCGACGAACTCCATCGTGCGCGTCGCATCGATGGTCACCCACTCGGTCACATGGGGGATCGAGAACGCGGAGTCGACCATGGCCTGGCCCATCATCTTGCGCACGCCCTTGATCGGCTCGCGCCTCTCCCGCTCGCCGCTCGCCGCCCGACGCAGCGGTGCCGCGTCCGCCTCGACCTCGGCCACCGCGCTCTCCAGCCGGTGGGTGCCGCCGGAGGACACCGCGTGTACGTCGTCGCGGGTGACGGCGCCGTTCGGGCCCGTGCCGGTCAGCGTCGAGAGGTCGACCCCGAGATCCTTGGCCAGCTTGCGGACCGGGGGCTTGGCCAGCGTGCGGGTCGCCGCGGGAGACACGGCCGCGGCGGTGGCCGGCACCGCCGGCTCGTCGGGCTCGTCGAGGACCTCGGGCGAGGGC
>JBAUWD010000324.1:0-8541 GCA_049583575.1 Nocardioides sp. | reverse complement strand
GCGTCCCCCTCGGCCGGGACGCTCGACGTCATGGGTGCCCTGCTCGCCGGCGACTGGGACGCCGTCCGCGGCGCCGAACCGCGCCACCTGCGCGAGGCGTCCGGGCTGGTCGCGGCGTTCCTGCACTGGCACCTGGAGCGCGGCCTGCGCTCCCTGGAGTACGTCGAGAGATGACCCCCGCGACATGTAACGCGGGGTTGTCACCGCACCGGTGCCCGCACACCACCGCAGAAGCAGCCACAGCACCGCACCAGCCGGTCGAGGACTCCTCGGCATGAGTCCACGCAGCTCGCGACGCCGCGACGTACGTCCACCGAACCCGCATCCGTCCGGGGCCCGGCCGCCGGACCTCCCGAAGGACCTGGTGCCGCGGCACGTCGCGATCACGATGGACGGCAACGGCCGCTGGGCGAAGGCGCGCGGACTGCCCCGGACCAAGGGACACGAAAGAGGCGAGGCGGCGCTGTTCGACGTCGTCGAGGGTGCGATCGAGATCGGGGTCAAGGCGATCAGCGCCTACGCGTTCTCCACCGAGAACTGGACCCGCTCGCCCGAGGAGGTCCGCTTCCTGATGGGCTTCAACCGCGACGTGATCCGGCGCCGGCGCGACGAGATGCACGAGATGGGTGTGCGCGTGAGGTGGTCCGGCCGCGCGCCACGCCTCTGGAGGTCGGTGATCCGTGAGCTCCAGGTCGCCGAGGAGCTGACGCGCGGCAACGACGTACTGACGCTCAACATGTGCGTCAACTACGGCGGTCGGGCCGAGCTGGCCGACACGGCGCGCTCGATCGCGAGCGAGGTCGCCGCCGGACGACTCAGCCCGGACAAGATCGACGAGAAGACCTTCGCCCGCCACCTCTACGTCCCCGAGCTCGGTGACGCCGACATGCTCTGGCGCACGTCGGGGGAGAACCGCCTCTCCAACTACATGCTCTGGCAGGCGGCGTACGCCGAGCTGGTCTTCACCGACGTCCTGTGGCCCGACGTCGACCGACTGGCACTGTGGCGGGCGATCGAGATCTACGCCGCCCGCGACCGCCGCTTCGGCCGGGCGTGAGGGTCGGGCGCTTCTCATGATGAACCGTTCTCATGACGGAACCGGGGCCGGCCGACCTCGGCCGTGCGCACAGGCGGCGCAGGTGCCCACGATCTCGAGGGTGTGGGACACGTCGGAGAAGCCGTGCTCGGAGGCGATCGCCGAGGTCCAGCGCTCGACCGCTGGCCCCTCGACCTCGACCGTCGCCCCGCACGAGCGGCAGACCAGGTGGTGGTGGTGCGTCTCGGAGCAGCGGCGGTAGATCGCCTCGCCGTCCTCGCGCCGGAGTACGTCGACGAGGCCGTGGTCGGCGTACAGCGCGAGGGTGCGGTAGACCGTGGCGAGCCCGACGCCCGAGCCGCGCCCGGTGAGCAGCTCGTGCACCTCCTGCGCCGACCGGAAGTCGTCGACGCCGGCCAGTGCGTCGAGGACGGCCTGTCGCTGCGGGGTCGCCCGGGGTACGCCGGGCCGGTGCCGGTGGTGCTCAGTGCTCGTCATAGTGGCGGCCCTCCCCGGTCACGTGGACGGCATGCCGGTGCCCGTCGTGGACGTAGTCGACGTGGTCCCCGTGCTCGACGGCGAGGTGTCCGCAGCTCGGGCCGTGCTGGTGCCGGTGCGCCTCGTCGGTCTCCTCGTGCACCGGCAACGCCTCGAACGCCTCGAAGGGGACGGTGGCCCGCCTCCGCCGCTGGAGCAGCATCCCGACCGGGGACGTGGCGACGAAGCCGGCCAGTGCGACCAGCACGATGGTGGCCCCGGGCGGGAGGTTGAGGAACGCCGACACGACGACGCCGCCCAGCGACGCGAGCAGCCCGCCGAGCATGGCGCCGAGCATCGTCGTCCGGAAGCTGCGGGCGAACTGCTGCGACGTCGCCACCGGGATGATCATCAGCGCACTGACCAGCAGCAGTCCGACGGTCCGCATGGCCACGCTCACGGTGACGGCGGCCAGCACCGACACGAGCGCGTTGTAGAACCGCACCGGGAGCCCGCCGGCCCGCGCGAAGTCCTCGTCGTGGGAGACCGCGAACAGCTGCGGCATCAGGGCCAGACCGACCACGATCACGATCCCGGCCAGCACCAGCGAGACGACCACGTCCGACCACGAGATGGTGGTGATCGAGCCGAAGAGGTACGACTGCAGCGCGAACGCGCCGTTGCCCGCGAGCTGCACGAGCACCAGCCCACCGGCGATGCCGCCGTAGAACAGCAGCGCGAGTGCGAGGTCGCCGCTCGCCTTGCCCGAGGTGCGGATCAGCTCGATCAGGAGGGCGCCCACGACCGCGACCACCACGGCGGAGTACGTCGGCGAGGTGCCGGTGAGCAGGCCGAGGGCGACGCCGGTGACGCAGATGTGGCCGATGCCGTCACCCAGCAGCGACAACCGTCGCTGCACGAGGTAGGTGCCCATCCCGGGCGCGGCCAGGCCGGTCACCGCGGCGGCGATGATCGCGCGGATCATGAACGGAGCGAGCAGCAGGTCCCACATCAGCGGTCTCCCTCCAACGGGGCCTGCATCGGCGCCAGCCGCCCCGGCTCCGAGCGGGCGTGGTGGTGTGCGTGGTCGTGGGCGTCGGCCAGCTGGTCCGGCGGCCCGTCGAAGGTGACCCGGCCGTCGCGCAGTGCGACCACCCGGTCGATGAGGGGGGCGAACGGCCCGAGCTCGTGCAGGACGACGACCACGCTCGCGCCGGCTCGCGACCGCTCACCGAGCGTCTCGGCGATCCGCTGCTGGCTGTCCGCGTCCACGCCGGCGTTCGGCTCGTCGAGGAGCATCAGCTCCGGCTCGCCGGCGAGGGTGCGGGCCACCAGCACCCGCTGCTGCTGACCGCCGGACAGGGTCGCGACCGACTGGCCGGCCCGGTCCTCCATCCCGACCGACGCCATCGCGGCGGTCACACTGGAGCGGTCGGCCCTCGACAGCGGCCAGAACGGCCGCCGACGGGTGATCCGGCCGCTGGTGACGACCTCGCGCACGGTCGCCGGCACGCCGGAGGCGAAGTCGGAGCGCTGGGGCACGTAGCCCACCCGTTCGTGCTGCCGGAAGCTGGGCAGCGGTGTCCCGAAGAGCTCGACCGAGCCCCGGCTGACCGGGTTCAGCCCGACCACCGCCTTCACGAGGGTGGACTTGCCGGAGCCGTTGGCGCCGACGATCGCCACGACCTGCCCCGGATCGACGTCGAAGCTCACCTCGCGGACGATCGGGCGGCCACCGAGCACGACGCTCACGCGGTCCACGGACAGCACCGGCGCGGTCACGACGTACACCCGTTCGCGTGGGCGATGGCCGCGAGGTTCTGGCGCATCAGTGTCAGGTAGGTCGCGTGGGAGTCCACCGACGTCAGCCCCTCGATCGGGTCGAGGACGCCGGTGCGGATGTGGAGGTCGCCCGCGAGCGACCGGGCGAGGGCGGGCGAGGCGAGGGTCTCGAAGAACACGGTGGTCACATGTCGCTCCTGGATCAGGCCGGCGAGGTCGTGGAGGTGCTGCAGCGAGGGCTCGGAGTCGGGCTCCAGCCCGGCGATCGGGACGATGTCGAGGTGGTAGCGACGGCCGAGGTACTCGAACGCGTCGTGGCTTACCACCAGGGTGCGGACGCGGCAGGTGGCGAGGCTCCGCGCATACGCCCGGTCGAGCCGGTCGAGCCGGGCCGCCAGGCGTTCGCCCCGCATCCGGTAGTACGCCGCGTGCGTGGGGTCGGCCTCCGCGATGGCGGAGGCGAAGGCGCGGGCGGCCGTCGCCATCAGCGAGGGGTCCTGCCAGAAGTGGGGGTCGAGGTCGCTCACCCGCTCCTCGGAGTAGTCCGCCGACGGCGACTGCAGGTGCACGACCGAGGTGACGTCGAGCTGGTGATCGGGGGAGTCGTTCGCCATCGCCTGGTCGATCGACGGTGCCATCCCCTTCTCGAAGAACCCCAGCCGAGCCTCGTCGATCTGGGCGACCTGGCGCACCGTGAGCTCGTACTCGTGCGGCTCGACCCCCGGCGGCGTCAGGTCGACCACGTCGTTGTAGCGCCCGGCGATGTCGTCGGCCAGGAAGTAGAGCGGGTAGAACGACGTGACCACGGTAGGGCGCCCCGAGCCCGGCGGGCGGCACCCGGTGAGCAGCGACGCGACCAGGAGCGCCCCGACCACGATCACCGTCACCCGCCTCATGAGAATCATTCTCAGATAGTTGAGAATGATTGTCAATGCACGGTGAACGCTAGCCTCGGCGGGTGATCGTGGTGAACAGGTTCCGCGTGCCCGAGGGGGACGCTCCGTCGTTCCGCTCCGACCTCGAGCGGGCGCACCTCACGCTCGCCACGCAGGCCGGCTACGTCGCGGGCCGCGCCGGCCGCAACGTCGACGACCCCGAGCTGTGGGTGCTCGTCACCGAGTGGCGGGGCCCCGGCGCCTATCGCCGCGCGCTCTCGTCGCACGACGTGAAGGTGACGGCGGTGCCGACGCTCAGCCGGGCGATCGACGAGCCGAGCGCCTTCGAGCAGGTCGTGCCGGGGGAGGCCCTCAATACCCCTGGCAGCCGGTCGTTAGGCTGAGCCCTCCGGGTCTCGACAGGCTCGACCCTCGACGGACCCGGACCCCACGGAGGAGGGCAGCCAGCCCCCTTCCCGCAGAAAGTGAGCTCCTCCCGTGGCCAAGCCACCCCCCAGCACGCTCGACACCGTCGTCTCCCTCTGCAAGCGCCGCGGCTTCGTCTACCCCTCGGGTGAGATCTACGGCGGCACCCGCTCGGCGTGGGACTACGGCCCGCTGGGGGTGGAGCTGAAGGAGAACCTCAAGAAGCAGTGGTGGCGCTCCATGGTCACCATGCGTGACGACGTGGTCGGTCTCGACTCGAGCGTGATCCTGCCGACCAGGACCTGGGAGGCCAGCGGCCACCTGGCGACGTTCACCGACCCGCTCGTCGAGTGCCAGGTCTGCCACAAGCGCTTCCGCGAGGACCACCTCCAGGAGGAGTACGCCGAGCGCAGGGGCACCAAGGGCGACCCGGTCGATCCCGACTCGGTCGACATCAACGCCTCGGTGCCCTGCCCCAACTGCGGCACCCGTGCCGCCTGGACCCAGCCGCGCCAGTTCAACATGATGCTGAAGACCCACCTCGGCGTCATCGAGGACGAGTCCGGCCTCCACTACCTGCGCCCCGAGACCGCGCAGGGCATCTTCCTCAACTTCGCCAACGTGGTGACCAGCAGCCGGATGAAGCCGCCGTTCGGCATCGCCCAGCAGGGCAAGAGCTTCCGCAACGAGATCACGCCCGGCAACTTCATCTTCCGCACCCGCGAGTTCGAGCAGATGGAGATGGAGTTCTTCGTCAAGCCCGGCGAGGACGAGGCGTGGCACCAGTACTGGATCGACGAGCGCACGCGCTGGTACACCGACCTCGGCATCGCGCCCGACAACCTGCGTCACTTCGAGCACCCGAAGGAGAAGCTCAGCCACTACGCGAAGCGCACGGTCGACATCGAGTACCGCTTCGGCTTCTCGGGCCGCCAGTTCGAGGAGCTCGAGGGCATCGCCAACCGCACCGACTACGACCTCACCCAGCACTCGACGTTCTCCGGCCAGGACCTGTCCTACTTCGACCAGGCGAGCGGCGAGCGCTACGTGCCCTACGTCATCGAGCCGGCCGGTGGCCCCAACCGGTCGATGATGGCCTTCCTGGTCGACGCCTACACCGAGGACGAGGCACCCAACACCAAGGGTGGCGTCGACAAGCGCGTCGTGCTCCGCCTCGACCCGCGTCTCGCGCCGGTCAAGGTGGGGGTGCTGCCGCTCAGCCGGAACGCCGATCTCTCGCCGAAGGCCCGCGACCTGGCCGCGGAGCTGCGGAGCCACGGGTGGAACGTCGAGTTCGACGACTCCGGTGCCATCGGCCGCCGCTACCGGCGCCAGGACGAGATCGGTACGCCGTACTGCGTCACGGTCGACTTCGACACCCTCGACGACCACGCCGTGACCGTTCGCGAGCGCGACTCGATGGGTCAGGAGCGGATCGCGCTCGACCAGATCGGCGCGTACTTCGCGCAGCGCATGCTGGGCTGCTGAACGCCGCGCTCGTGCCCTCCCAGAACCCGACCGCCCGTCGTGCACAATGACCGCGTGACCCGCCGACTGCTTCCCGGACCCGGTGGGGCTCTGCTCGTCACCGCGGTGCTCGTGCTGTCCGGCTGCGGAGGCGGGGGCTCGTCGAACCCGGGCGCAGGGTCCTCCGGCCCGACCGGTACGACGTCGAGTGCGACGCAGGGCGGGAGCTCGCCGACGTCGCAGGCCAGCTCCGTGCAGGGCGTCGCGCTCACGGCCCAGGGCACCGAGCTCCGGCTGGGTCAGTCGGCGAGGGTCTCGTGGCAGCCCGACCAGAAGAAGGTCGGCGTGCTCAAGCTGGCCGTCACGAAGCTGCAGCGGGTGTCCATCGGCGTCTTCCGCGACTGGCGCCTCGACCGCGCCACCCGCAGGTCCACGCCGTACTTCGTCCACGCCGAGGTGAAGAACCTCGGCCGGAGCGACCTCTCGCAGGTCCCGGTGCCCCTCTACCTGCTCGACCGGCGCAACACGCTCCTGCAGGCGTCCACGTTCCGCGCCCGCTTCGCGGCCTGCCCGAGCCGGCCGCTGCCCGACCACTTCACGCACCGGGCGAAGGCGACGGTGTGCCTGGTCTACTTCGCGCCACAGCACGGGAAGCTCGCCGCGATCAGCTTCCGGCCGACCCAGGACTTCGACGCGATCACCTGGCACGGCCCGCTGTCGAAGCCGTCGAAGAAGAAGCACTGACGCCTCGTCGGCCGCACCTGTCGAGACCCCACGAGTTGGGGCGGACCGCCTCGGCGGCGGACAATCGAGCCATGTCCCCGCTCGTCCTCGGCCCGCTGACCGTGCCGACGCCGGTCGTGCTCGCGCCGATGGCGGGGATCACGAACGCCGCGTATCGGCGGCTGTGCCTGGAGCAGATGGAGGCGCAGGGCGCCACCGGTCTCTTCGTCTGCGAGATGATCACGTCCCGCGGCCTGGTCGAGCGCGACCCCACGACGTTGAAGATGCTCGTCTTCGACGAGCTCGAGACGACCCGTTCGGTACAGCTCTACGGCACCGACCCGTCGTACGTCGGGAAGGCCACGGAGATCCTCTGCGCGGAGTACGGCGTGGCCCACGTCGACCTCAACTTCGGGTGCCCGGTGCCCAAGGTGACCCGCAAGGGCGGCGGGGGAGCCCTGCCGTGGAAGCGCGGACTGCTCGCCGAGATCCTGACCGCCGCGGTCGCCGCCGCCGCGCCGTACGACGTGCCGGTGACGATCAAGACCCGCAAGGGGCTCGACGACGACCACCTGACCTACCTCGACGCCGGCCGGATCGCGCAGGAGGCCGGCTGTGCCGCGATCTCGCTGCACGGTCGAACCGTCGCGCAGGCATACAGCGGGCAGGCCGACTGGGACGCGATCTCCCGGCTCGTCGACCACGTCGAGATCCCGGTGCTCGGCAACGGCGACATCTGGGAGTCCGGCGACGCGCTGCGGATGGTCGACGAGACCGGGGCCGCGGGTGTCGTCGTCGGCCGCGGCTGCCTCGGCCGTCCCTGGCTCTTCCGCGACCTCGCCGCCGCGCTCGCCCCGTCCCCGGAGCCCAGCCGGTCGTGGGTCGAGCCCAGCCCGTCGTGGGTCGAGCCCAGCCGGTCGTGGGTCGAGCCCAGCCCGTCGTGGGTCGAGCCCAGCCCGTCGTGGGTCGAGCCCAGCCCGTCGTGGGTCGAGCCCGTCGAGACCCACGCCCCGACCCTCCCGACGCTCGGCGAGGTCGCGATGATGATGCGGCGACACGCCGAGCTGCTCGGCGAGCACATGGGGGAGGAGCGCGGCTGCAAGGAGTTCCGCAAGCACGTCTCGTGGTACCTCAAGGGCTTCCGCGCCGGTGGGGAGCTCCGCCACTCGCTGGCGCTGGTCGACTCGCTCGCCGCGCTGGACGGGCTGCTCGCCGAGCTCGACCCGGCCGAGCCCTTCCCGGTGGCCGAGCTGGGCGCGCCCCGGGGTCGCCAGGGGTCGCCGCGCGAGCGCGTCGTACTCCCCGAGGGCTGGCTGGACGACACCGACGGCACCCAGCTCCGCCTCACCGAGGAGACCACCGAGACCACCGGGGGGTGAGGGGCGACACGTCCGGATCCCGGGTTGGGGATTGGGGTGGCCCGATCACGTGTGCTTGACTGCTTCGGCGTGTCCGAATCGTGACCATCGGGGGGTCAGGTCGGGCCGGACCCCGACAGCAACAAGCAAAGGAATCAGCGCTGTGGCACAGCCTCGCCACAAGCGGGAGCCCAATGCCCGCAGGTTCGCCTCCCCGACCGGGAAGCGCGCCCGTCTCGCCGCCGGCGCGGCCGTCGCCGCAACGGTCCCCGCCGTCGGTCTCGGCGTCCTCGCGGTGGACGCGTCCCCGCAGCTGTCGCTGGCGAGCCACCGGACGCCGGCGGTCACCCTCGACCCGACGCGCTACGACACCGTGCCGGTCTCCCGCACCTTCGAC
>JBAUWD010000323.1:0-1534 GCA_049583575.1 Nocardioides sp. | reverse complement strand
GGACGCGTGCGGCGGTGCGGGCGGCGCCCACGCCGGTGAGGATCGCGCAGCCGAGCAGCGCCGCCTCCACCAGAGGCACGTCGTCCGGGATCGGCACCACGGCGTCGGCACGGACGACGACCTCCTCGGCCATCGCCCCGAGCCCGAGGCAGGCCTCGAACGGCGTACCGTCCGCGAGCGTCCCGCCCGGAGCCCCGGTGATCCCCTCGATCGCCGCGCACAGCCACGGCTCGCCGTGGGTGCAGAACCAGCAGACGCGGCACGGCACCGCCCAGTTGAGGACGACGTGGTCGCCCGTGGCCACCTCGGTGACCTCGGCACCGACCTCCGCGACGATCCCCGCGGCCTCGTGCCCGAGCACCAGCGGGTACGACGGCGACAGGGTGCCGTCGACCATCGACAGGTCGGAGTGACACACCCCCACGCCCGCGATCCTGACCCGGACGTCGCGCTCGGTCACGGGGCGGAGCCGGACCTCCCTCACGACGAGGGGATCGCCCGCGCCGGTGGCCACCAGTGCCTGCGTCATCGTGCTCCTTCGGTCGGGTCGCTCGATCCTACGGAGCACCGCGACGCCCCCCGAGGAGGCGGCGCCGCCGCTCGCTAGTCTCGATCCCATGACCGCGCTCCAGATCGTGCTGGGCGCCGTCGTGACGGTCGTGGCGATCTGGCTCGGGGTGTTGATCGTCCGCGACCGGCTCCCCGACAACAGGGTGTTCGCAGCACTGGCGATCATCGAGGTCGGGCTCGTCGTCCAGCTCGTGATCGGGCTGGTCCGGGTGTTCGGCGACCATGGCGGCCTCAACGTGGCGGCGTACGTCGGCTACCTGGTGGGAGCCCTGCTGGTCCTGCCGATCGGGTTCGTGTGGTCGGCCGGCGAGCGGACCCGATCGGGGACCGGCGTCCTGCTGGTCGCCGTGGTCGCGGTGGGAGTCCTGTTCCTGCGACTGCACCAGCTGTGGGCCTACCGATGAGCTCGACGCGCACCGGCCTCGGCCGGGTGCTGGTGTTCGTCTACGGCCTCTTCGCGGTGGCCGCCACCGCGCGGGCGCTGGTGCAGCTGGGCACGGACGCGTCGAAGGCGCCGGTCGCCTACTCGCTCTCGCTGTTCTCCGGGCTCGTCTACATCGCGGCCACATGGGCCCTGGCGACCGACCACCGGCGGCTGGCGATGGCGACCATCCTCGTCGAGCTGAGCGGCGTACTCGTGATCGGCACCCTCAGCCACCCCGGCGACATCGACAAGGCGAGCGTGTGGTCCGACTACGGCAACGGCTACGGCTTCGTGCCGCTGGTGCTGCCGTTCGTCGGGCTGTGGTGGCTGTTCCGCCTCGGCCGGCGGTCGGCCGGCTGACAGGTGGCCGGGCACGGGCGGCCGGGCTCGGCCGTCTTCTGCGGTGCTGTTGCTGGTTCTGCGGTGCTGTCCCGGCACCTCTGCGGTGATAACCCCGCGTGACAGCGCCGACGGGATCGGTCAGCGGCGACGGCCGCGGTCGCCACCGCGACGGCGCCGGTTGCGAGCGCCGCCACCGCC
>JBAUWD010000322.1:0-19331 GCA_049583575.1 Nocardioides sp. | reverse complement strand
CCCGGGAGTAGGGCGTGCGACAGTGGCGCCATGCCACTGCCCCGCCTCGGCTCGCTGGAGCCCCGGACCGCGCTCGACCACCCCGAGCTGCTCGCGCCGTCGGTCCACGCCGCGCTGTCCGGCTGGGCGCACACCGGTGAGATCTCGGTGGTCGAGATCGACCCTGCCGTCGCGGACACGGCCGCGATGAGCGAGGCGTACGACCTCCCGCTCGAGACCGGCGCGAACTGCGTGGTCGTGATGGGCCGCCGCGACGGCGTGGAGCGCACCGCTGCGTGCGTCGTGCGCGCGGACACCCGGGCCGACGTGAACAACCTGGTCAAGCGCACCCTCGACGTGCGCAAGGCGTCGTTCCTGTCGATGGAGCGCGCGGTCGAGGAGACCGGCATGGAGTACGGCGGGATCACGCCCGTGGGCCTGCCCGACGCGTACCGCGTGCTCGTCGACGAGGCCTGCCTGGAGATCGACACGGCGGTGATCGGCTCCGGCGTACGACGGTCGAAGATCCTGGTTCCGGGGCGCCTGCTCGGCGCGCTGCCCGGCGCCGAGGTGCTCGCGGGGTTGGGCCGCTGATCGGTGGTTTGAAGGTCAACCACAGGGGGGAGATACCTACCGACCACGTCGCCTGACCGGGGAGCACACATGAGCCTGCACGGAGCCGAGCTCCCCGCCGACCTTGCCCGGCTGTACGACGACGGGGCGACGCTGCTGCCCGCGACGGCCGCCGACTTCGACGCCGCGGCGACCGGCCCGGACGGGCTCGCGGAGTACGCCTTCATCCGCGACGGTCAGCTCGGCGTGGGGGTCTCGGGGCCCTACGCCGAGCTCGAGGGCCTGGCCACGGCCCTCTCGGGCCGGATCAGCGACGTCGCGACCACGCTCTACGCGCTCGGCCACAACGTCGTCGCGACCGCTCAGGACCTCGCCCGCACCGACCAGGCGGCGCGCGACGCCTACCTGAAGCTGGGTGGCCGGCTGTGACGAGCGTGAGCTCGCTCGGCCGGGCCGTCGACGCGATGCACGTCACCGCGGCGACCCCCAACGGCCAGGTCACCGGCGAGGTGACCGGCTGGTACGCCGTACGCGTCGCGTTCGCGCCGGGCTACGCCGATCGGGTCGGCGAGGAGGAGCTCGGGCTGCAGGTGCAGCGGCTCGCCCGGCTGCTCTTCGCCGCCCGGATGGCGGCGTACGACCGGATCGTCGAGGAGCACCTCCCGCAGCCGGTGCTGCCCGTCACCGACCAGGACCGCGCGTACGACGACGACGTCGCGAGCCTGGAGTCGACCGGGACGTCGGCCGACGGCTCCGTCCGCATCCGCGGTGTCGCGATGACCCGGTGGGTGGTGCGGATCCGGCCCGGGCTGGTCGACGGCGTCGGGGGCGAGCGCGTGGCGCAGCTGGTCACCGAGCCCGCCAACGCGTTCGTGCGCGACCGGGTGGCCGGGGTGCGCCGCCTCAAGAACCTCCACTACGCGGGCCGCTGAGGCGAGCCGTCATGAGCGACCTGATCGACAAGGCCCACCAGATCGTCAAGAAGGCGATCGAGTGGGACCTCGCCCAGGAGGGGATCTATCCCGACGGCCACGGTGGCTTCGCGATGCCGGGCAGTGTCGGCGTGTCGCCGGCCTTCGACATCCCCGGCCAGCCGCCGCCCCCGCCGTCGAACCCGGCGCAGCCGATGATCGACAAGGTCACCGCGCGGTACGCCGACGTGCCCGGCCTGTTCGAGCCCTTCACGTGGTGCCCTCGGGGAGGCGACTTCCGCACGATGTCCGCCGGGATGCTGCCGACCCTGCAGAAGCTGTCCAGCGGCCAGCTCGACGCCGACCCGGTCACCCACACGCCCGTCGTACCCAACCCCAACCTCGACAACGTCGCCACCGTCGCCACCGACGTCGACAACTGGCACGGCGCTGCCGCCAGCAACTTCGTGCGCAACCACCAGGCCCACTTCCGGACCGTCGCGGAGAGCCAGTTCATCGCGGCCGCCGTGCTCAAGGGGTGTCTCGAGGCCGAGGACGCGATGTGGGGCGAGGTCGCCAAGAACATCGAGCAGATCGCCGACCGCACCCTGAGCGCGCTCGACAAGATGGACGACACCGGCAAGAACGGCTTCGTCTTCGGGCTCACGGTGGTGGCCGCCGTGGTGGCGACGGTCGTCGTGCTCCCGGCTGGCGTCGCGCTGACCGCCGTCGCCGCAGCCGGCTCCGCCGCCACCATCGCCGCCGGCGCCATCGACCTGGAGTTCAGCGGTGAGTCCGCGCCGGTCGTGGTCGACCACATGCGCGAGGCGATCGCCAAGCTCAGGCAGCAGATCGTCGACACCGAGACCAAGATCCAGAGGGCCGCCCGCGAGATGGGCGACCAGGTGGCCGACGCGCCGGTCAACCAGTTCCACCTGAACCGACCCCTGCTGGCCGCCGAGCCGGGGGGCCTGGGCCCCGACGAGGGCTGACCTTGCGACCGTGACAGTGGCTCTGTCACAGTCGGGGACGTGAAGATCTCCACCCAGCTCATGTACGCCGGCAACCCGCGCGAGGCCGCCGACCAGGTCGCGGCTCTCGAGCAGGCGGGTCTCGACACCGTCTGGGTGCCCGAGGCCTACGGCTTCGACTCCCCCACCCTGATGGGCTATCTCGCCGCCAAGACCGAGACGGTCGAGATCGGCAGCGCGATCCTGAACGTCTACTCGCGCACGCCGAGCGCCCTGCTGCAGACCGCGGCCGGCCTCGACAACGTCAGCGGCGGCCGCGCGATCATCGGGCTCGGGGCCAGCGGTCCGCAGGTGATCGAGGGCTTCCACGGCGTGCCCTACGACCGGCCGCTGGGTCGCACCAAGGAGATCATCGACCTGATCCGTCGCGGGCTGCGCCGCGAGACGCTGGTGCACGACGGGATCTTCACGCTGCCGCTGCCGGAGGGACAGGGCACCGGCCTGGGCAAGCCGCTCAAGCTCCTCACCCGTCCGGAGCGGCCGAGCATCCCGCTCTACATCGCCGCACTCGGCCCGAAGTCGGTCGAGGGTGCCGCGGAGTACGCCGACGGCTGGCTGCCGTTCCTCTTCGTCCCCGAGAAGTCCGGCGCCGTCTGGGGCGAGTCCCTGGCCCGCGGCACCGCCAAGCGGCAGGAGGGGCTGGGCCCGCTGGAGATCTGCGCCGGCGGCATGGTCGCGATCGGCGAGGGACCGGAGACCAAGGCCCTGCTCGACTTCGCGCGTCCGATGGTCGCGCTGTACGTCGGCGGCATGGGCGCCCGCGGCAAGAACTTCTACAACGACCTGATGTGCCAGTACGGCTACGAGAAGGAGGCGAAGGAGATCCAGGACCTCTACCTCGGGGGCAACAAGCGCGACGCGGAGGCCGTGGTCCCCGACGACCTCCTCGAGCTGGGCAACCTGGTGGGCCCCGCGTCGTACGTCAAGGAGCGTGTCGCCGCCTTCGCCGAGGCGGGCGTGACCAACCTCCAGGTGTTGCCCCTCAGCGACGACCCGCCGGCCACGATCCGTCAGCTGCGCGAGCTGGTCGACTGAACTCGCCGAGCCGCCCCACCCGACGCCACGGCGGTCGGCCTCTTGCATCTTGACAGCGTCACTGTCACGGTTGTCGCCATGCGCCTTCGCCTCGCGCATCCGCGCCGCGACGAGATCCTCGACCACATCCGGACCCTCGGTCCCGCACGCGACCGCGACGAGACCGCCTGGCTGGTCTCGCGCCACGAGTTCCCCCGGGACTACACCCAGGGCACCGGCATCGCGTTCCTCCGCGACTACGGCATCCCCAACCATCTCGGCGCTCCTGGACCGCACCGGCGGGTTCGAGCACCACGGTGTCAAGAGGTACGACGACACCCTGCTCGTCGCCGAGGAGGCCTCGGTCGAGGGCTTCGACTCCGAGCGAGGCCATGCGACGCTGCGCCGGCTGAACCGCATCACGCCCGCTACCGGATCCCCAACGACGAGTTCCAGTTCGTGCTCGCCACCACCATCGTCGGCCCGGTGGAGTGGATCCGCGCCTACGGCTGGCGCGACCTCGACCCCGTCGAGCTCCAGGCTCCGGTAGTCCATGACGAGATGGTCGTCAAACGGCCGAAATCGCAGCCATCTCGTCATGGACTACCGAGTCGACCCGAAGGAGCAGCATGAGCCGAGCCCTCTTCGAGCCCGAGCACGAGGCCTTCCGCAAGGCCGTCGGCCGTTTCCTGGACAGCGAAGCCGTGCCGTTCCACGACCAGTGGGAGAAGGACGGCATCGTCGACCGGCAGGTCTGGGCCCGGGCCGGCGCGCAGGGCCTGCTCGCGTTCCAGCTCCCCGAGGAGTACGGCGGCGGCGGGACGTCCGACTTCCGCTACAACCTGGTCGTGAACGAGGAGATGACCCGCCGCGGGGTCTACGGCTGCGCCTTCCCGCTCTTCAACGACATGATCGTGCCCTACCTCGTCTCGAGCGCGAACGACGAGCAGCAGCGCCGGTGGTACCCCGGCCTCTGCGCCGGCACCACCATCGCCGCCATCGCGATGACCGAGCCCGAGGCGGGCTCCGACCTGCAGGGCATCCGAACGACCGCGGTCGACGCCGGCGACCACTACGTGCTGAACGGCCAGAAGACCTTCATCTCCAACGGCATCCTCGCCGACCTCGTGATCGTGGTCGCGCGCACCGACCCCGAGGCCGGGCACCAGGGCATCAGCCTGCTGGTGGTCGAGCGCGGCATGGCGGGCTTCGAGCGGGGTCGCAACCTCGAGAAGATCGGCCAGCACGCCCAGGACACCGCGGAGCTGTTCTTCGACCACGTGCAGGTCCCGAAGGAGAACCTCCTCGGTCGGGAGGGCGAGGGCTTCGTCCACCTCATGACCAACCTCGCCCAGGAGCGCCTGTCCATCGCCGCGAGCGCCGCGACGGCGTGCGAGGTGATCCTCGAGGAGACGCTGCGCTACGTGAAGGAGCGCACGGCGTTCGGCCGGCCGATCGGGAGGTTCCAGCACAGCCGCTTCGTGCTCGCCGAGATGGCCACGGAGGCCCGGATCGGCCGGGTGTTCCTCGACGACTGCGTCGCCCGCCACCTGCGCGGGGAGCTCGACACCGCGACGGCGTCGATGGCGAAGTGGTGGCTGACCGAGCTGCAGAAGAGGATCGTGGACCAGGCGGTGCAGCTCCACGGCGGCTACGGCTACATGGCCGAGTATCCCGTCGCCCGTGCCTTCGTGAACTCCCGCGTCCAGACGATCTACGGCGGGACCACCGAGATCCAGAAGGAGATCATCGGCCGGTCGCTGGGCCTGTAGGACCGCTGCGTCGTACTCGGCCGGCACTCCCGGCCGGACCTTCACGCGGGTGCCGGACGGTGCCACGATGGCCGACATGAGTGTGACGCCCGACCTCGCCGCCGACCGCACGGAGATCGAGGGGACCATCGCCGGCCGAACCGTGGCCGACGCCCTCACCGCCACGGTGGAGCGCTACGGCGAACAGCCGGCGTACAGCGACAAGGTCTCGCCGGGCTCGGCCACGGTCAACGAGGAGTGGCGGACGTTCACCTGGCAGCAGATGTACGACGCGGCGCGCGACGTCGCCGCGGCGCTCGTCGACGCCGGTGTCGAGCCGGGGCGCACGGTCGCGATCATGGCCACCAACCGCATCGAGCACCTGGTCGCCGACATGGGAGCGGTGCTCGCCGGCGCCGTACCGATGTCGATCTACAACACCCTCTCCCCCGAGCAGGTCGCCTTCATCGCCGGCCAGTCGCGACCGGCCGCGGTGTTCGTCGAGACCTCCGACCACCTCGACCGCTGGCGGACGGCGCTCACCTCCCAGGCCGGCGTTCTCGCCGTCGTCGGCATCGCGGACGCAGCGCTCGACGACCCGCGCTTCGCCACCTGGGGGGCGTTCGTCGCGCGCGGCCACGACGCCCCGAAGGACGCCGTGGACGCGCGCAGCGCCGCGCTGACCCCCGACGACGCGGTCACGATCCTCTACACCTCCGGCACCACCGGCGACCCGAAGGGCGTCGTCCTGACCCATCGCAACGTGCTCTTCGACTGCGAGGCCGGGCTGCGCATCATCGATCTGGAGCGCGGCATCCGCAGCGTCTCCTACCTCCCCTACGCCCACATCGCCGAGCGGATCCTCAGCCTCTACAACCCGCAGCACCACGGCGACAGCCACGTCCACCTCGTCGCCGACCCGTCCCTGCTGCTCGGGGCACTCGTCGAGACCCGTCCCGAGGAGTTCTTCGGGGTCCCGCGAGTGTGGGAGAAGATCCAGTCCGGCCTCTCGGGGATGCTCGCCAGGGAGCCCGACGCCGGCAAGAGAGCCGCCGTGGCCGCCGCGATGCAGGTCGGGGTCGAGTACGTCGAGTCGCTGCAGGTCGGCCACACGACGTCACCCGAGCTCGAGGCCCGGTACCAGGCCGCGAACGCGACCGTGCTCGGCCCCATCAAGGCGATGCTCGGTCTCGACCGGGTCGTCTGGGCCGCGTCGGCCTCCGCGCCGATGCCGCTCGACGTGGCCATGTTCTTCGCCGGTCTCGGCATCGCGATCTACGACATCTGGGGCATGACCGAGACCTGCGGCGGCGCCACGGCCTGTGGCCCCGGCGCCTTCAAGCTCGGCACCGTCGGCCGCGCGTACCCCGGCATCGAGCTGCGGATCGCCGACGACGGCGAGCTCCTCGCCCGGGGGCCGATCATGACCGCCGGCTACCACGAGCGGCCGGAGGCCACCGCGGCCCTGTTCGACGACGACGGCTGGCTGCACACGGGAGACATCGGTGCCATCGACGACGACGGCTTCCTGACCATCGTCGACCGCAAGAAGGAGCTGATCATCACCTCGGCCGGCAAGAACATCGCGCCGTCCAACATCGAGAGCTACCTCAAGGAGTCGCCGATCATCGGCCACGCGCTCGCCTTCGGCGACAACCGGCCGTACGTCGTCGCCGTGCTCACCCTGGACGGCGAGGTCGCGCCGGTGGTCGCCCAGATGGCCGGGATCGAGTTCACCGACCTCGCCGACCTCGCCGCGAAGCCGGAGATGCTGGCGATGGCGCAGGAGGCCGTCGACCGCGCCAACGAGAGGCTCTCGCGCCCCGAGCAGGTCAAGTCGTTCGAGCTGCTCCCGGTCGAGTGGACCGCCGAGTCGGAGGAGCTCACCCCCACGCTCAAGCTGAAGCGCCGCGTGGTCCACGCCAAGTACGCCGACGTGATCGACCGCCTCTACGGCTGACCCGGCGCGCACGACTCCTCGACACCATGACTCTACACAGATGGAGTTACCGTCATGACCCGTCGTGAGCCGTCGATCACGGGCCGGAGCGCGGTGACCTGAGTCACTGCGAAGGATCACGATTCGACAACCCAGCGCGAACTCGGGGGAAACCCCGATGACGGGTGTCGGTGTCATCTGCTGGACTGTTCGCATGCATCGACAGATTGCCGGCAAGCTCACCGGCCGCGTGACCAAGTGGCTCGTCCTCGGGTTCTGGGTCCTCATCGTGATGGTCGCGGGCCCGCTCGCGGGCAAGCTCAGCAACGTGCAGGACAACCAGGCGTCGTCCTGGCTCCCCGCGAGTGCGGAGTCGACGAAGGCGCTCGAGAAGCTGGCCCCCTTCCAGAACCAGAACGACATCCCGACGGTGCTCGTCTACGAGAAGAAGTCCGGGCTGACCAAGGCCGACGTCGCCACCATCGGCCGGCAGCTCGACCAGATCCAGCAGATCCGTGGCAGCGTGCCGGCCAAGGCGCCCAACGGCAAGGTGGTCAAGCCCAGCCAGCTCATCCAGGTCTCCACCGACCGGCAGGTGGCCCAGGGCCAGGTCACGTTCAACTTCGGGAAGAACGGCTGGAACAAGCTCCCCGACGTCAAGAAGCAGATCCAGAGCATCGCGCAGCTGCCCGGGGCCAACGTCTACGTCGCCGGCCCGGGTGGCCAGGCGGCCGACTCCGCGGCTGCCTTCGCAGGCATCGACGGAAAGCTGCTCTACAGCACGATCATCGTGGTCGTCGTCATCCTGCTGCTCACCTATCGAAGCCCGGTGCTGTGGCTGCTGCCCGTGATCTCGGCGGGCGTGGCCCTGGCGACGGCCCAGGGCGTGATCTACCTGCTCGCCAAGCACGAGGGCCTCACGGTCAACGGCCAGAGTGCGGGCATCCTGACGGTGCTGGTGTTCGGCGCGGGCACCGACTACGCCCTGCTGCTCGTGGCCCGCTATCGAGAAGAGCTCCGCCGTCACGAAGACCGGCACGAGGCGATGGCCTTCGCCCTCCACCGTGCCGCACCGGCCATCATCGCCAGTGCACTGACCGTGATCCTGGGCATGCTGTGCCTGGTCTTCGCCGAGATGAACTCCACCGCGGGCCTCGGCCCCGTCGCGGCCATCGGCATCGGCGTCGGACTGCTCGTGATGATCACGCTGTTGCCGGCCCTGCTGGTGCTGACCGGCCGCTGGATCTTCTGGCCGATCCGGCCGACGTACGACACCCACGAGCCCTCCTCCACCGGCTTCTGGGCGCGGGTCGGCACCCGTATCGCCCCGCGGCCACGCCTGGTGTGGCTGGGCACCGCGGTGGTGCTCGCGATCTGCAGCGTCGGCATCCTGCAGCTCAACGCCCACGGCTTGGCGACCAAGGACGCCTACACCAAGGACTTCGACTCCGTGACCGGTCAGCAGGTGCTCACCGACCACCAGCTCGCCGACACGGCCAGCCCCGTGATGGTGGTCGCCAATGCGGCCCAGGCGCCCGCGGTGGGTGCCGCCATGCAGGGCATCGACGGGCTCGGGCAGCCGGGTCCGCCGATCGTCAAGAGCGGTGTGGCCCTGATCCAGGCGAACGTCGAGTCCGACCCGACGTCCAAGGCCGCCTTCGCCACCGTCGACGCCGTCCGGGCGGCGGTCCACGGCGTGAACGGCGCCGATGCGCTGGTCGGCGGGGGTTCGGCGATCAACACCGACATCGAGCACGCCTCCGGGCAGGACAACCGGTTGATCATCCCGCTGGTCCTGTGCGTGGTGATGCTCGTGCTGATGGTGCTGCTGCGGGCGATCCTGTCGCCCTTGCTGCTGATCGCCACCGTGGTGCTGTCCTTCGGCGCCTCCCTCGGCATCAGCTCGGTGATCTTCCGCCACGTGTTCGGCTTCGCCGGGGCCGACGCCTCGTTGCCGTTGTTCGTGTTCGTGTTCCTGGTCGCCCTGGGCATCGACTACAACATCTTCTTGATGACCCGGGTGCGCGAGGAGACGCCCGAGCACGGCACCCGCCGGGCCTCGCTGATCGCCCTCGGTGCCACCGGCGGTGTGATCACGTCGGCCGGCCTGGTGCTGGCGGCGACCTTCTCGGTGCTGGCAACGCTGCCATTGGTGGGATTCGCGGAGATCGGGATGGCCGTGGCCCTCGGCGTGCTGCTCGACACGATGATCGTGCGCTCCGTGCTGGTGACCGCGATCAACCTCGACATGGGGCACAGGATCTGGTGGCCCAGCAAGATCGACACCGGCAGCGAGCCGACCCCGGTCGAGGCGGCAAGCGAGGTCGAGGCACTCGACGTCTGACCGGGGAGGGGCCGCCGTTCCACGGGGACGGCGGCCCTTCCGCCGTGTCCTGCCGCGGTGCGCTCAGGGACGCAGGCGGACGGGCACCGACTCGACGCCGTAGACGATCGACTTGGCGTGGTAGGGCAGCTCCTCGGCCGGTGCGGCCAGGGCCAGGTCGGGGAAGCGCCGGGCCAGGGCGGGGTACGCCGCGCGCAGCTCCATGCGCGCCAGCTCGGCGCCGACACAGCGGTGGAAACCGTAGCCGAAGGCCAGGTGCGAGCCGCTCGCGCGCGCCGGGTCGAGCGCGTCGGCGACCGGGTGGACACGTGGGTCACGGTCGGCGGCCGGCAGGTGCACCAGGACGCACGAGCCCTTCCTGATCCGTCGGCCGGCCACCGTCACGTCGGCCTTGGTGAAGCGGGGGAACGCGACCTGCACGACCGAGAGGTGCCGGAGCAGCTCCTCCACGACCGGCGTCACCGACGCGGGGTCCGTGACCAGCCCGGCGTACAGGTCGGCACGACCGAGCAGGACGACGGTGCCGAGAGCGAGCATCGAGGCCGACGTCTCCAGGCCGCCGGTGAAGGCGCCGTCCGCCAGGCCGCCGAGGTCGAAGTCGCCGATCTCGTCGCCGTGCTCGCGGATGATCTGGCCGATCAGGCCGGGCCCGGGATCGGTGCGCTGCCGCGCGCACTCCGCGAAGAGGAACTCGCGTGAGGCGCCGACGGCGCCCATCACCGCCTGGCCGCCGTGGGTGACGTCGAACCGCGCCGAGCCCAGCCTGCGGAACGTCTCGCGGTCCTCGTCACGCAGCCCGAGGAGCTCGCAGATCACCAGGAAGGGGATCGGGAAGGCGAAGGTCTGGACGAGGTCGGCCACACCGTCGTTCGCGGCGGCGGCCTGCTCGGTCTCGTCGAGCTGCTGCTCGATGATCCGGTCGATCGCGGGCTTGAGGCGGGCGAGGCGGCGCATGGTGAACTCCGGCGTGAGCAGCTTGCGCAGCCGGGTGTGCTCGGGCGGGTCGGTGAACCCGAGCCCCCCGATGTCGCCGTCCGCGGCACCCGAGGTGCCGTAGTAGGGACGGATGTCGGTCGAGTACGACGTGAGGTCGCCGAGCACCTCGCGAGCCTCGGCGTCTCCGGTGACCAGCCAGACGTCCATCCCCAGGAACGTGATCAGCTTGGCGACGGGCTCCTTGTCGCGCAGCGCCCCGACCCGTGGGACGGGATCGGCGACGGCCCGGTCCAGGGGCCAGGTCAGGCGGTCGGGGACCCGGTCCAGCTGGGTGAGGTCGATGCCGCCGGCCCGCGCCACCAGCCTGCGGCGCACGGCTCCCTTGACAGCTTCCAGCAGCGGCACGAAGGCAAGGGTACGGGTCCAGCCCGTGAGAATGCTGAGGGGCGCGGTCCCCGGCGCGTGCCGAGTCTCCGGCGAAGCCCTACTTCTTCTTCTTCTTCTTCGTGACCCTGGCGCTCGGGTGCGAGGTCGCGGACGCCGAGGTGTAGCCGGCGCGCGACGCCGTCACGCGGACCGAGATGCGCTTGTGCAGCTGCCTCTTCTTGACGTGGAGCCTGCTCGACCTGTTGTGGAGCACGACGCCGCCGGCCGTCCAGCGGTAGTGGAAGGTGAGCGAGCCCGGGCTCCACTTCCCGTGCCGGGCGTGGACGACGGCCCCGACGACGAGCTTGCCCTTGACGGCCGGCCGGGTCTTCCCGATCAGGACCCCGGGGTCACGCAGCTGCACCGACAGGGAGCCCCCGCTGCTCGCCAGGCCCTGCCACTTGCCGCCGATGTCGCCGAGCTTGCCCAGGACGCTCCGGTCGCTCTTGAGGATGTCGATGGTCGGCCCCTTCTTGGGGTCCGTGCCGACCGACACCTGCCGGCCGTCATGGGTCTCGACCGACCACTGGCCGTTGAGCGCGCCGGTCTTCGCCTCCACGGCGTGGTCCTTCGTCAGAACGGCGATCAGGGGTCCGTGCGTCGGGTCCGAGGCCACCGCCACCTGACGGACCCGGTCCAGCTCGGCGATCCAGTTGGCATCGAGCGCACCACCCTTGGCCTGCAGGGTGCCGTCGTTCAGCAGCACCGCGATGAGCGGGCCGTCGATCGGGTCCGTGGCCACGGCGACCTGACCGGCACTCTCGGTCTCGGTCGTCCAGGCCGAGCCCAGGGCACCGGTCGAGGCACGGACCTCCCCGCTCGTGGTCACGACCCCCAGCAGCGGACCGTGCGCGGCATCCGTCGCGACGGCCACTTGACGCACGCCGCCCGTCTCGGTCACCCACGACGCGTCGAGATCGCCGGTCTTCGCCAGCAGCGTCCCGTCGTTGGTGAGCACCGCGAGCAGCGGGCCGTGGGTCGGGTCGGAGGCCACGGCCACCTGGCGGACGTCCGTCATCTCGGTCACCCATGGGGCGTTGAGGCTTCCGGTCTTCGCCAGCACCGTGCCGTCGTTCTTCAGCACCGCCACGGTGGGGCCGTGCGCCGAGTCGGAGGCCACCACCACCTGACGGGCGCCGTGGACCTCGGTCACCCAGTCCGAGCCGAGCCCGGCGGTCTTGGCCTTGACCACGCCGCTGGTGCTCGTCACCGCGGTCACCGGGAAGTAGGGGTCGGTCGGGGGCGGGGCGCCCCGCCCGCCGGGAGCGTGGACGACCCCGATCACCTGGTAGGTGCGGGTGCCGGCCGCAGCCATCGTGAGCGTGCCGTTGGAGAGCACGGCCGTCCGCCGCGGGGTCGCGGCCGTCGCGGTTCCGCTGTTCTGGCTCACGACGGGAACGGTCCCGCCGACGATCGAGCCCGCGGTGTTGACGACCAGTACGTCGCCACCGGGCACGAACACGCCGTCGTCGTACACGTCGACGCTGATGACGTCCCCGGGGCTGAGGTAGGAGACGGAGCCGTTGGCCTCCTTGCCGAGGCTGGCCGGTGCCTTGTCGTACATGGAGTCGAGCGTCATGGGCGTGCTGCGGCCACCCGTCCCGGCCCAGGCCTTGGTGGTCCATGCCTTCGTCCGGTAGAGGCGGTTCACCAGCTCCGTGCTCTGGTAACGGGGGCCGTAGGTTCCCACGGTCGTGCACGACGTGCCGGTGCCCTCGTCCGACCCGTTGCTCAGCACGTCCACACCGGCGCCGAGCAGCCACGACGCGCCCGTGACCAGGACGGAGCCACACGCACCGGGTGGGATCGACGCAGCCGCGCGCGCCGCGGAGAACGGCAGCACGAGTCCGGTGAGGGCCAGGACAAGCCCGACGTACCGAGAGCTCCTGGGCGGCCGAGACCGGCGGACATCCCATGAGCCCATGGTGCTTCTCCAATGCGCGGCAAGCGGTTACGCAGATGATGGCAGCCGCGAAAGTCCGCCGGAGGCGAATTGGCGTGACTCGTCGGGTCAAGGTTTTCGCCGGCCGGCCCCGGCCCGCCGCCGCCCGGACCGGCGTGCGCCGAGGTCAGCGTGGGTGGTGGCTCACTCCCACTCGATGGTGCCGGGGGGCTTCGAGGTGAGGTCGAGGGTGACCCGGTTGACCTCCGCGACCTCGTTGGTGATCCGGGTGGAGATCTGCTCCAGCAGGTCGAACGGCAGCCTGGCCCAGTCGGCGGTCATCGCGTCCTCGGACGTGACCGGGCGGAGCACGACCGGGTGCCCGTAGGTGCGCCCGTCACCTTGGACGCCGACGGAGCGGACGTCGGCGAGCAGCACGACGGGGAACTGCCAGATGTCGCGGTCGAGCCCGGCCGCGGTCAGCTCCTCGCGGGCGATCGCGTCGGCCTGGCGCAGGACGTCGAGGCGCTCACGGGTGACCTCGCCGATGATGCGGATGCCGAGGCCCGGGCCCGGGAACGGCTGGCGCCAGACCATCGTCGCCGGGAGGCCGAGCTGCTCCCCGACCATCCGCACCTCGTCCTTGAACAGCGTGCGCAGCGGCTCGACCAGCTCGAAGTCGAGGTCGTCGGGCAGGCCGCCGACGTTGTGGTGCGACTTGATGTTGGAGGTACCCGCCCCCCCGCCCGACTCGACGACGTCGGGGTACAGCGTGCCCTGAACGAGGAACGCCGTGCCTCCGGCGGCCGCGGCCCCGTCCTGCGGATCCTGGAAGGCCCGTGCCTGGGCGGCCTCGAAGGTGCGGATGAACTCGCGGCCGATGATCTTGCGCTTCTCCTCGGGGTCGACGATCCCCTCGAGCGCCCCGAGGAACTGGTCGGAGGCGTCGACCACGTCGAGGGTGTCGAACACCGCCTCGAAGTCGCGGCGGACCTGCTCGGTCTCGCCCTGGCGCATCATCCCGTGGTCGACGTACACGCAGGTGAGGCGGTCGCCGATCGCCCGCTGCACGATCGCGGCGGCGACGGCGGAGTCGACGCCGCCGGAGAGGGCGCAGATCGCCCGGCCGTCACCGATCTGCGCCCGGATGTGCTCGACCTGCTCGTCGACGATGTTGACCATCGTCCAGGTCGGGCGGCAGCCGGCGATGTCGTGCAGGAAGTGCTCGAGGACCTGCTGGCCGTGCTCGGTGTGCAGCACCTCGGGATGCCACTGCACGCCGGCCAGCCGCCGGTCGGTGTCCTCGAAGGCGGCCACCGGGGTGACCCTGGTCGACGCGAGCACGTCGAAGCCGGGGGGTGCCGCCACCACGGAGTCGCCGTGCGACATCCACACCGAGTGGTCGACGGGCACGTCGGCCAGCAGGGTGCCGCCGCGGTCGACCTTCACCGGCGTACGGCCGTACTCGCGGGCGCCGGTCGGCGAGACCGCCCCGCCGAGGCCCTGCGCCATCAGCTGGAAGCCGTAGCACATCCCGAACACGGGCACTCCGGCCGCGAAGATCGCCGGGTCGACGGCCGGCGCCCCCGCGGCGTACACCGAGGACGGGCCCCCGGAGAGGATCAGCGCGGCCGGCCGGCGCGCCAGCATCTCCTCGACGGGCATCGAGTGCGGGACGATCTCGGAGTACACGCGGGCCTCGCGCACCCGGCGGGCGATGAGCTGGGCGTACTGCGCCCCGAAGTCGACGACGAGGACCAGGTCGTGCTCTGCCTCGCCCGTGGCTCGCGACATGACGCCAGCCTATCGGCGCACGACGGCCGCGCCGACCCCGGACGCGCGCCAGGGCCCGGCCGAAAGGGAGCTGGGCCGAGCCCTGGGTCCGGGTCTCACGGAGAAGCGCCCGGAGCGGGCCCCGCCCAAGGGAGGGAGTTCGACAAGGCAGGCACCCGTCCCCTCAACGACACCTCCGGCGCGGGGTTACGGCACGGGGAGACTTCGTACGACGGGTCAGGAGACGGCGACGATCGGCAGCCGCAGGGCTCCCGGAGCCGTCTCCGGGACGGCGGGGTGGGCCGGGGGCACCGGCTTCACCGGCCGGTACGTCGCTCCCAGCGCGGGGCGGGGGTCGGCCTCGCCCTTGTTGGGCCAGAAGGCCATCGCCCGCTCGGCCTGCGCGGTGATCGTGAGCGAGGGGTTGACGCCGAGGTTGGCCGAGATCGCCGACCCGTCGGCGATGTGCAGCCCCGGGTGACCGTAGACCCGCTGGTAGCCGTCGATGACGCCGGTGTCCGGTGAGTCGCCGATCGCGCAGCCGCCCAGGAAGTGCGCGGTCAGCGGCCGGTTGAACGGCTCGCCGATGGAGCCACCCGGCGTCCCGCCCATCACCTTCGCCATCAGCCGGACGGCCTGGTTGCCCGCAGGGATCCAGGTCGGGTTGGGCTCGCCGTGACCCTGCTTGCTGGTCAGGTAGCGCCGCTTCGTGCCCGGGATCGGCTTGGTGTAGGTCGTGATGGAGTTGTCGACGCTCTGCATGACCAGGGCGATGACGGTCCGCTCCGACCAGTGCTTCAGGTCGTAGAGGTCACGGACCCGGGCGCGCTGGGTCCACATCTCGCGCAACCAGACGCGCCAGCGCGGGACATGGCCCTCGTCGTCGGTGAGCACGGTCTGCATCAGCGACATGACGTTGCTGCCCTTGCCGTAGCGCACGGGCTCGATGTGGGTGTGCTCGTCGGGGTGGAAGCTCGAGGTGATCGCGACGCCCTGGCTGTAGTCCGTCGACGTGTCGGGTGCGATCGCGCCCACGATCGACTCGGAGTTGGTGCGCGCGAGGTGGCCGACCCGGGCGGAGAGCCCCGGCAGGTGGCCCTCGTCCTTCATGCGGTGCAGGAGCCGCTGGGTACCGAGGGCGGACGCGGCGAAGACCACCTGCTCGGCGCTCAGCACCCTGCGCGCCGAGCGGCGACCGAGCCTGTCCTTGGTGAACCGCACGTGTACGTCGTACCCACCGGCCGACCGGGGCACGACCCGGGTGACGGTCGTCAGCGGGAGGACCCGGGCGCCGTTCTGCTCGGCGAGGTGGAGGTAGTTCTTGACCAGGGTGTTCTTGGCGTTGTGCCGGCACCCGCTCATGCACTCGCCGCACCCGATGCACGTCGTACGCTCCGGACCGGCGCCGCCGAAGAACGGGTCGGGCACCGACCGGCCCGGCTCGTCGGCAGGACCACCGAAGAACACCCCGACCGGCGTCGGATGGAAGGTGTCGGCCACGCCCATCTCGGTGGCGACCTTCTCCATCACCTCGTCGGCCGGCGTGTGGAGGGGGTTCTCGACGACGCCGAGCATCCGCTTCGCCTGGTCGTAGTACGGCTCGAGCTCGGCCCTCCAGTCGGTCATGTGCGCCCACTGACGGTCGGTGAAGAACGCCGGCAGCGGCTCGTAGAGCGTGTTCGCGTAGACCAGGGAGCCGCCGCCGACGCCCGCACCGGAGACGATGACGCAGTCCTTGAGCGCATCGATGCGCTGGATGCCGTAGCAGCCGACCTCGGGCCGGAACAGGAAGCGCTTCACGTCCCACGACGTGTCGGCGAAGTCCTCGTCCCGGAAGCGAGCCCCCGCCTCGATCACGCCGACGCGGTAGCCCTTCTCGGTCAGCCGGAGCGCGGTGACCGAGCCGCCGAAGCCCGAGCCGACCACGAGGACGTCGTAGTCGAGCTCGTCACCGCCCTGGGCCGAGCCTGTCGAGACCGTCATGCCCGGCCCAGCTTCTTCAGCAGCCGTAGGCCGGCGGTCATCGTCTTGGCGTACGCCGCGTCGGACATGCCCATCATCGGCGCGAGCCGCATCAGGCGCTGGGTGGCCACCGACTGGGTCTCGGTGAAGCGCAGCACGCCCTCTCGGCCCTGGCGACGTCCGAGCCCGGACTGCCGCATGCCACCCATCGGCGCCTCCACGCTGCCGAAGGCCGCGGCGAAGGCCTCGTTGATGTTCACCGTGCCGCACCTGATCTGGCGGGCGATGGCCCGCGCGCGTGGACCGTCCTGGCTGTAGATCGAGGCGTTGAGGCCGTACTCCCCGTCGTTCGCACGGGCGATGGCGTCGGCCTCGTCGTGGAAGCGGTACGCCGAGATCACCGGGCCGAAGGTCTCGTTGCCGAAGCAGGTCATGTCCGGCACCACGCCCTCGAGGATCGTGGGCTCGTAGTAGTAGGGGCCGAGGTCGGGGCGGGCCCGGCCGCCGGTGAGCACGCGCGCGCCCTTGGCGACGGCGTCCTCGACGTGGGCCGTCACCGTCTCGAGCTGCTGCCGGCTGATCAGCGAGCCCATGTCGTTGCCCCACTCGAGCGTGGCACCCAGCGTCATCGCCTGGGTGCGGGCGACGAAGCGCTCCATGAAGCGGTCGTAGACCTGGTCGGCGACGAACATCCGCTCCATCGACACGCACAGCTGGCCGGCGTTGGAGAACGCAGCACGGACCGCGCCTTCGGCGGCCTTCTCGAGGTCGGCGTCGCGGAGGACCAGGATCGGGTTCTTGCCGCCGAGCTCGAGCGAGCAGCCGATCAGCCGGTCGGCGCAGCCCTGGGCCACGAGGCGGCCGGTGGCCGTCGAGCCGGTGAAGCAGATGTAGTCGGCGCGCGCGACCATCGCGCTGCCGACGTCTGCTCCGGGGCCGGCCACGACCTGCCACAGGTCGGCCGGGAACCCGGCCTCGCCGATCAGCTCGGCGGCGAGCAGCGCGGTCAGCATCGTCTGGGCGTCGGGCTTGGCGACCACGGCGTTGCCGGCCAGGAGAGCGGGCAGCCCGTCGCACAGGGCCATCGTGAACGGGTAGTTCCAGGGCGAGATGATGCCGACGACGCCCTTGGGGATGCGGTTGACCTCGACCCGGGTCAGGACCGGGATCACCCCGTTGATGCGGTGGGCGTCGAGGTGCTCGTGCGCCGTACGCGCGTAGTAGCGGGCCGTGAGCGCGATGTGCAGGGGCTCGTCGAAGGCGTGCTTGCGCGCCTTCCCCGACTCCCACACGATCAGGTCGATGATCTCCTGCTGCCGGTCGAGGACCAGGTCGTGGAGTCGGAGCAGCGCAGCGGCCCGGACGTCGAGCGGCGTACGCGCCCACTGCTCCTGCGCCCGGCGGGCGCGGCGGAACGCCTCGTCGACGTCGGCGTCCGACGACTGCGGGATGTGCGCCAGGGGCTGCCCGTTGAGAGGCGAGGAGACCTCGACGGTCCGGCCCGAGGTCGCCAGGACGCGGTTGGTCAGGGACCACACGTAGCCGCGGTCGAGTGCGTACGACGCGCTCGGGTCGTGCTCGGGGTCGTGGGGCCCCTCGACGAGGGGCTCCGGGGAGGGGTGCTGGGCGCTCATGTACCGAGAGTATGTCCCCCGTCGCGACTCGACTACCCCCGAGTAACAAATGCGAGACAGCCGACCCCGCCGCGCCTTCGGTCGAGCCCGTCGAGACCCCACCACAAGTCGAGCCGGCCCGCCGGTCGAGCCTGTCGAGACCCCACCACAAGTCGAGCCGGCCCGCCGGTCGAGCCCGTCGAGACCACACCACAAGTCGAGCCGGCCCGCCGGTCGAGCCTGTCGAGACCACACGTTTCCGGGGTCATCCACAGGTCGGGGCTCCTCGATTGCCGACGGACCCCGCCGCGAACACTGTGATCACATGCCGTACACCTACATCGTCGAGTGCAGTGACGGGTCGTACTACGTCGGCAGCACGTGGGATCTGGAGCGTCGGATCGGCGAGCACAACGCGGGGCTCGGTGCCGAGTACACCCGACGGCGCCGCCCCGTGCGGCTCGTCTGGTCCGTCCAGCTCGGCCGCATCGACGAGGCGTTCCGGCTCGAGAAGCAGGTCCAGGGCTGGGGTCGCGCAAAGCGGGAGGCACTGATCGACGGACGGTTCCTCGACCTGCCGGCCCTGGCTCGAACCGCGCGATCGCACGATCCATGAGCCTCGGCCGCGGGGTCTCGACAAGCTCGACCGACGCAGACGCTCGACCGACGCGGAGGCGGTCAGACGATCTCGGGGGCGCTGACGCGGGCCTCGTCGGCCTCCTGGTCGGTCAGCTTCTGCTGCGACTGCCGCTCGGCCTCGACCCGGCGCAGGTAGTGGTCGACCTCGTCGTCGCGGCGGGCGGCGTCCCAGCCGAGCTCGGCGGCCATCAGGTCCGCGGCGGCGGAGACCGCGACCGTGCCCCGGTCGAAGGTCTCGATCGAGATCCGGGTACGACGCGCGAGGACGTCGTCGAGATGACGGGCACCCTCGTGGGTGACGGCGTACACGACCTCGGCGCAGAGATAGTCCTCGGTCCCGGGCAGCGGCTCGCCCAGCTCGGGGCGCTGCGCGATGAGCTCGAGCACCTCGTCGACCAGCCCGCCGTACCGACCGAGCAGGTGGTCGATCCGCCCCACCTCGAGCCCGGAGCGCCGGCTCAGCGAGACCCGCTGGTTGGTGCGCGGCCAGAAGCCGTCGGCCCCGAGCAGCGGCACCCGCTCGGTGTGCGAGGCCGCCGTGCCGGGCCGGTCGCGGAC
>JBAUWD010000321.1:0-2701 GCA_049583575.1 Nocardioides sp. | reverse complement strand
CGCGCGCACCACGCGCGGCCGAGGCGGCGCCACGTGACCGTCGTGATGAGCGGCGACCTGCTGTGGCACAACCTGGTCTGGGAGAGCGCCCACGACGACGCCGTGGCGGCGGGCCTGCACCGGCGCTTCGACTTCGACCCGATGCTCGCCTCGATGAAGCCGGTGGTCGAGCAGGCGGACGTCGCCATCTGCCACGAGGAGGTGCCGTTCGCGAGCGACGACCAGCACCTCTCCAACTACCCCGTCTTCGCCGCCCCGCCGGAGGTGGCGCCCTGGATCGGGTCGATGGGCTGGGACGCGTGCACCACCGACTCCAACCACAGCATCGACCAGGGCTTCGCCGGCCTGGTGCGCACCGCCGACCTGCTGGAGCGTGCGGGGGTCAGGCACGTCGGCACGTTCCGGACGCCGGCCGAGCGCCGCAAGCCGGTCATCGTCACCACGCAGCAGGGCGTGAAGGTCGGCATCGTCGGCGGCACCTACTCGCTCAACGGCTTCACGCTCCCGTCGGACGAGCGGTGGGCCGTCTCGATGTGGGACGCCCGCAACCTGATCGCGCAGGCCCGCGCGGCCAAGCGCGCCGGGGCCGACATCGTCCTCGTGCAGTACCACGGGGGCGACGAGTACTCCCGGCTCCCCAACGCCCAGCAGGTCGCGCTGGTGCGCCGGCTCACGGCGTCACCGGCGGTCGACCTCGTGTTCGCCGAGCACGCGCACGTCGTCCAGCCGATCACCGAGGTCAACGGCAAGTGGGTGGTCTACGGCATGGGCAACATGGTCGCCCAGAGCGACACCCGCTACCCGCGCGCCTACGAGGGGATCACGGTGCGCTTCACGTTCGCCAGCCGGCCCGGCGGCCACTTCGAGGTCACTCGGGCGGCGTACATCCCGACGTACTGGAACTCCTACTCGCCGGGCCACCCGATCCGCGTGCAGCGTGTCGACCGCGCCCTGGCCCGTGGTGCACCGGACCGCGCGCGGCTGCTCGAGGCCCGCCGGATGACCCGGCTGGCGGTGAACGGTCTCGCGCCGCCCGGCGACACGACTGCGGGACTACGAGAGCGCTGAGGCCTTTTCCGCTTTGATGGATCCCGTGGACGAGGTCGTCGCACTGTACGACGACGGGGGACGTCCCGCAGGGAGCGCCCCTCGCTCCGTCATGCGCGCCCAGAACCTCCGCCACGCGGCGACCGGTGTCATCGTCCGTGACCCGTGGGGGCGCGTCTACGTCCACCGCCGCACGCCCACCAAGGACGTCTACCCGTCCCGCTGGGACTTCACCGCCGGCGGCGTCGTCCTGGCGGACGAGGACCCGCTCGACGCGGCGCGCCGCGAGCTGGCCGAGGAGCTCGGCGTCACCGGTGAGCTCGAGCCGCTGGGCGAGGCCGACTACGCCGACGCCCTCACGACGTACCACGCCTTCCGCTACGTGACGACCTGGGACGGCCCGATCACTCCTCAGCCCGAGGAGGTCGCGTACGGCGCCTGGCTCAGCATCGAGCGGCTGCTCGAGCGGCTGCTCGACCCCGATGTGGAGTTCATGCCAGACACCGTGGAGCTGTTCGGCGACTGGCTGCACGCCCGGGCCGCCGAGAAGCAGCCGGCCGTGCAGGGCTGGGACTCGGTCGTGACCATCGTCGAGGGCCGGTGGATCGACCGCGTTCCCCGGTTCCCCGACTCGGCCGCGCAGCTCACCAACGAGACCAGGCTGATGCCCCGCCTGGCACCGCTCCTCCCGCTCACGGTGCCGGTCCCGATCGTGCTCGACGAGGCGCCGCTGCGGGTCCGGCACGTCATGGTGCCCGGGTTCGCGGCACCGGTGTTCCTCCTCGACGCGGAGGACGGCCGCCGGGTGGGCGAGTTCCTGCGCTGCCTCCACGTCATGCCCGTGAACATCTACGTCGAGAGCGGCATCCCCGACGAGGTGGCCGCCCGCGCCGAGCTGCTCGCCACGCTGGAGCGGATGCTGCACCGGGTGCTCCCCCTCCTGCCGGAGCGACTCCACGAGCAGGGTGGCGACCTGCTGCGCCGGGTCGCGCTGCGCACGCCGACCACCCTGATCCACGGCGACCTCGGACCGGAGCACGTGCTGTCCCAGGACGGCCGGGTCACCGGCGTCATCGACTGGTCGGACGCGCGCGTCGGCGACCCCGCGCTCGACCTGGCCTGGGCGCTCTACGGCACGCCCGAGCCGTTCGCCGAGGCCGTCGCGACGGCGTACGACGCCACCGCCGACGAGCTGTCGCGGGCGCTCGACTGGTACCGCCTGGGACCGTGGTACGAGGTGCTGTGGGGCCAGGGACCGGGTGGGCAGGAGTACATCGAGTCCGGGCTGGCCGGCATCGTCGACCGCCTCGACGCCCGCTAGCCGGAGCCACCGGGCCTGACCCTCCACCGCCGGGGTCGCCCGGGGCCCGACCGGTGAGCGCTCGACGGCTCAGGAGACGACGACCTCGATCCGCTGGAACTCCTTGAGCTCGGTGTAGCCCGTGGTGGCCATGGCGCGTCGCAGCGCACCGACCAGGTTCATCGTGCCGTCGGCCACGCGGGACGGGCCGAAGAGGATCTCCTCCAGCGTCCCGACCGTGCCGATCTCGACCCGCTGGCCGCGCGGCAGCTCGGGGTGCACCGCCTCGGCGCCCCAGTGGAAGCCCTGCCCCGGCGCGTCGCTGGCGCGCGCGAACGGCGAGCCGATCATCAC
>JBAUWD010000320.1:0-4552 GCA_049583575.1 Nocardioides sp. | reverse complement strand
GGCGCGCACCGTCTCGGCGATCGCGACCAGCTCGTCGCGCTGGGTGTCGACGAAGGCGCGGTCGACCGGGACGCCGTGCCCGGGGACCACCCGGGTGGCCTCCGTGGCCAGCCCGACGACCAGGTCGAGGGACGCGGGCCACTCGAAGGGATAGGAGTCGAGGCCGATCCAGGGCTTGGCCGACTCCTCGACCAGGTCTCCGGCCAGCATCACGTCGACGTCGGGGACCCGCACCACGATGTCTCCCGAGGTGTGCCCGCGGCCCGGGAAGACGAGCTCGAGCACGCGGTCGCCGAGATCGAGCACCTGCGTCGAGGAGAAGGTGTGGTCGGGGATCACGAGCTCGGTCTCCACCACCTCGTCGCGGTGCGGGTCGTCGGACTCGGCGAAGCGGCCCTGCATGTACTCGCCCTGCTCGGCGAGCATGGCGGCGGCCTCCTCGTGGGCGTGGATGGGCACGTCGGGCGACACCTCGCGGAAGGCGGCGTTGCCGAACGAGTGGTCCCAGTGCCAGTGGGTGTTGACCACAGCGGTGACCGGGCCGGCTCCCAGGCGACGCAGGTCGTCGAGGACCACGCGTCCGGCCGCCGTCGAGCCGTGGGTGTCGACCACGACCAGGCCGCGGTCGCCGCCGATGGCCGTCACGTTGGCGTCGGCCCACTCGTAGCGCGACACCCAGACGCGGTGGGCCACCTCCACGAATCCGAGCACGACCGCGATCCTAGTAGTCTTGGCACTCCCGGGTGGTGAGTGCCAGCCCGGGCAGGGCGAGGGAGGTGCGATGCAGGACGAACGCCGGCTCGCCGTGCTCCGGGCCATCATCGAGGACTACGTCTCCACCCAGGAGCCGGTCGGCTCCAAGGCGCTGGTCGAGCGACACGGCCTCGGCGTCTCGCCCGCCACGGTGCGCAACGACATGGCTGCTCTCGAGGAGGAGGGGCTGATCACCCAGCCCCATACGAGCGCCGGCCGGGTGCCGACCGACAAGGGCTACCGGCTCTTCGTCGACCGCCTGACCACGATCAAGCCGATGAGCGCGGCCGAGAAGCGCGCGATCGCCACCATCCTCGACGGCGCGGTCGACGTGGACGACGTCGTGCGCCGCTCGGTCCGCCTTCTCGCACAGCTGACCCACCAGGTGGCGATCGTGCAGTACCCCACGCTCTCGCGGTCGACGGTGCGTCACGTCGACCTCGTGCCGCTCAGCGACACCCGGCTGCTGGCGGTGCTGATCCTGAGCACCGGCCGCGTCGAGCAGCGCCTGGTGGAGCTGGCGACGCCGCTCGACGAGGAGGCCCTCGCGAGCCTGCGCGGCCGGGTCCTGGCGACGGTCAGCGGCAAGGTGATCGCCGAGGCGGGTCGCGACCTGTCCGCGCTCGCCGTCCAACCCGGCGAGGCCGACGCCACGCTCGCCACGATCGTCGACATCCTGGTCGACGCGATGTCCGACCACCGCTCCTCCGAGCGCGTGGCCGTCGGTGGTGCCGCCAACCTCGCGCGGTTCGGCGACAGCTTCGAGATGTCGGTCCGCCCCCTGCTCGAGGCACTGGAGGAGCACGTCGTCCTCCTGAAGCTGCTCGGCGAGGTGCACAGCGGCGGCGCGGTCACGGTGATGATCGGCCACGAGAGCCCCTACCAGGAGTTCGCCAGCACCAGCGTCGTGGCCACCGGCTACGGCCCGCCCGACGAGGCCGTGGGCAACCTCGGCGTGGTCGGCCCCACCCGGATGGACTATCCCGGCACCATGGCCGCGGTCAGAGCGGTCGCCCGCTACGTCTCCCGCATCCTCGACGAGGCCTGAGGACCCATGTCTCCCGATCCCGACCTCTACGCACTGCTCGGCGTCGACCGCGGCGCCGACGCCGACGCGATCAAGAAGGCCTACCGCCGCCTCGCCCGTCAGCTGCACCCGGACGTCAACCCCGACCCCGAGACGCAGGAGAGGTTCAAGGAGGTCACGCGCGCCTACGAGATCCTCAGCGACCCCCAGAAGCGGTCGGTCTACGACCGCGGCGGAGACGCCTTCTCGGGCGCCGGCGGCTTCGGTGCCGGGTTCTCCTTCACCGACATCATGGACGCGTTCTTCGGCGGCCAGCAGCCGGGTGCCGCGGGCGGACGCGGCCCCCGCCCGCGCGTCCACCGCGGCCAGGACGCCCTGATCCGGATGGAGGTCTCCCTCGCCGAGGCCGCGTTCGGCGTCACCCGCGAGCTCAAGGTCGACACCGCCGTGGTCTGTACGACGTGCCAGGGCGAGGGCACCGCCCCGGGCACCCATCCGGTGCCCTGCGAGACCTGTCGCGGCTCCGGCGAGGTGGCCCAGGTGCAGCGGTCGTTCCTCGGTGAGATCCGCACCCTGCGGCCGTGCTCGGCGTGCCGTGGCTACGGCAGCCTGATCCCCGACCCCTGCCGCGAGTGCTCCGGCGACGGCCGCGTCCGCGCACGTCGTTCGCTGACTGTCAAGATCCCGGCCGGCGTCGACAACGGCACGCGCGTCCAGCTCGCCGGGCAGGGCGAGGTCGGCCCGGGTGGCGGCCCGGCCGGCGATCTCTACGTCGAGGTGCGGGTCAGTCGGCACCCGGTCTTCACCCGTGACGGCACGACCCTGCACTGCGTGGTGACCGTGCCCATGACCGCGGCCGCCCTCGGCACCACGCTGAGCATCCCCACGCTCGAGGCCGACACGGAGTCCGGGGCCGGGTCGGGGGTGGAGACGAGCTTCGACCTCGACATCAGGCCCGGCACCCAGTCCGGCAGCGAGCACACGCTGCGTGGGCGCGGGGTGCCCGGCCTGCGAGGTGGACGCGGCGACCTGGTCGTGACCGTCGTCGTCGACACCCCGACGCGCCTCGACGGGCGTCAGGAGGAGCTGCTGCGTGAGCTCGCCGCGATCCGGGGCGAGGAGAAGCCCGACGGCAACCTCACCGCCGGCAACAAGTCCTCCGTCTTCGGGCGCATCCGCGACGCGTTCAACCCGCACTGATGTCGCTGCCGGTGCACTGGGTCGCGTCGCTGGCAGGGGCGCGCCCGGGCCACCCGGTCGAGGTCACCGGTGACGAGGCGCACCACGCGGTCGCCGTACGTCGACTCCGGCCGGGGGAGCGGGTCGTGCTCACCGACGGGTCCGGCCGGACGGCCACCGGGCGCGTGGTGACCACGGGCAGGCGCCTCTTGACCGTCGAGGTCGACGAGGTGCGCACCCCGCCCCGGCCGGGTCCGGACGTCACGGTGGTGCAGGCCCTGGCGAAGGGCGACCGGGGCGAGCTCGCCGTCGAGATGCTCACCGAGGTCGGCGTCGCCACGATCGTGCCGTGGTCGGCCGCCCGGTCGGTGGCGGTGTGGCGCGGCGACCGCGCCGACCGGTCGCTCGCCCGGTGGCGCAGCACCGCCCGTGAGGCGGCCAAGCAGTCACGTCGGGCGTGGTTCCCCGAGGTCGCCGAGCTGACGACCACCGCCGGGGTCGTGGAGCTGCTCGCCGACGGCACGTTGTCCGTCGTCCTCCACGAGGAGGCGAGCACACCTCTGGCCTCGCTCGACGTGCCGGCGACCGGGACCGTCGTCGTGGTGGTCGGTCCCGAGGGGGGTCTGACCGATGACGAGGTCGCTGCCTTCGCGGAGGCGGGGGCGCGCCCGGTCAGGCTGGGCGCCGAGGTGCTGCGCACCTCGACCGCCGGGGTCGCCGCGGTGTCGGCGCTGCTGTCACGTACCCCGCGCTGGTGCTGACCGGCCTACTTCACCTCGATCGTGCGGGTGTCGACGTCCGGATGACCCTGTCCCGAGGGGTCGTCGTTCTGGGCGACGAGCGTGTACTGCCCGGGGGCCACCTTGCTCAGGTCGAGGGTCACGGTCCAGGGGTAGAGCCTGTTGCCGCCCATGCCCCCGATCGTGGGTGTCGTGAGGTACTTCTTCCCGTTGCGCTCGAGGTAGATGACCGACGTGCCTTCGAAGGCGTTGTTGACGCCGGTGACCTTCAGCCGGCCCGACACCTGTGCACCCTCGTTGGGGTTGGAGATGTTCACCAGCGAGAGCGTCTCGAGCACCTTGCCCTGGGCGATCGGATCGGTCGTGCTGACGCCGAAGACCCGGTCCACCGGGTGCCCGTGCCGGATGAACTGAACGGGCAGCCGGGACCCGAACGCGGCCTGCGCGGTGTAGACGACCTGCTGCACGGCGGCTTCGGCGTACGCCGCGGTCATGCCCGCGGGCCGGTCCTGGGGGAGGCTCGCGCCCGGGGTCACGAAGATCACGCCCTGCGTCGGGTTGGCCTTCGCGTCGCGCAGGTACCCGGGGCGCCAGGCCGTGGTGTAGTCGGGGTCGAACGGGTGCGACTCGAGGCCCTGGACGGCCAGGGCGCCGGCCGGTGTCGAGCTCGGACCGCTGTGGAACTCCCGGAAGAGGACCGGCCGGCCGGACGGGTCCTGGCCGACGTAGTAGACGGCGTACGCCCTGACGCCCGACGGTGTCGCGGAGGTCGACGTCGGTGCGCTCGTGGGGGCGGTCGGCGACGACACGGGGGCCGTGTGGTGCCCGGACGGGCCGGGGTGGACGGGCCCGC
>JBAUWD010000319.1:0-2534 GCA_049583575.1 Nocardioides sp. | reverse complement strand
GCCGTCGGCCGCGGCCCGGTTCGGCACCCGGTTCCATGCCTGGGTGGAGGCGAGGTTCGGTCAGCAGAACCTGTTCGATCCCGACGAGCTCCCGGGCCACGCCGACGCGGGGATCGCCTCCGACGAGGACCTGGCCGAGCTGATCGCGACGTTCGAGGCCGGGCCGTTCGCCGACCGGACACCAGCGGCGGTCGAGGCACCCTTCGCGCTGGTGCTCGGCCGACAGGTGGTGCGTGGCCGGATCGACGCCGTGTACGACGACGGCGGCGACCTCCTCGTCGTCGACTGGAAGACGTCGCGCCGCGACGACGCCGACGAGCTCCAGCTGGCGCTCTACCGCCTGGCCTGGGCCGAGCTCAGCGGCGTCCCGGTCGAACGCGTGCGGGCCGCGTTCTACTACGTCCGCTCGGGTCGGGTGGTCGAGCCGGACGATCTGCCCGACCGGGCCGCCCTGGAGCGCCTCGTCAGTCCGGGAGAGCGGCCGTGAGGGCGATCTCGACCATCTCGCCGAACCCTTGCTCACGTTCCTCGCTGGTGGCCTGCGCGCCGGTGACGATGTGGTCCGAGACGGTGCAGACGGCCAGCGCGCGGCGGCCGAACCTCGCGGCCAGGGTGTAGAGCGCGCTCGCCTCCATCTCGACCGCGAGGACGCCGTACCCGACCATCCGCGAGACCAGCTCGGGTCGTGCCGCGTAGAACGAGTCGGTGGAGAACAGCAGCCCGACATGCACGCCGGGTACGGCGCGCTCGTCGCCGGCCGAGCCCGTCGGGACCCGGAGCTCGGCGGCCTCGACGGCACGACGCAGCAGCCCGAAGTCGGCGACCGGCGCGTAGTCCAGACCCTCGAAGGCGATCCGGTTCATCGAGGAGTCGGTGCAGGCGCCGGAGCCGATCACGACGTCGCGCAGCGCGATGCTCTCGGTGAGGGCGCCGCACGAGCCGACCCGCACGACCGACTGCACGTCGTACTCGGTGAAGAGCTCGTTGAGGTAGATCGCCGCGGACGGCTGGCCCATGCCGCTGGCCTGCACCGACACGCGGCGACCCTGCCAGGTGCCGGTGTAGCCGAACATCCCGCGCACCTCGGTGTAGCGGTGCGCGTCGTCGAGGAAGGTCTCCGCGATCCACTTCGCCCGCAGCGGGTCTCCGGGCAGGAGGACGACGGGCGCGATCTCGCCGGCAGCGGCGCCGATGTGGGTGCTCACTGGCGTCCGGCCTCTCCGTCGCGGCCGCGCGCGACCATGGTCAGCGAGTAGAGCGGCCGGTCCTGGGTCTCGACGTACACCCGGCCGAGATAGCTGCCGATCACGCCCATCATCAGCAGTTGGAGGCCGCCGAGCAGGAACATGCCGACCGCGATGAACGCCCAGCCGGGCACGGCCTTCTCGGGCTCGAAGACGCGGACGTAGACCACGAACGCCGCACCGAGCACGCTGAGGAACGAGATGAGCAGGCCGAGCCGCGAGATCAGGCGGAGCGGGAACGTGGAGAAGCCGAGGATCCCGTCGGCCGCGAGCTTGAGCATCTTCCGCAGCGGGTACGACGACGACCCGGCGTGGCGTGGGTCCCGGTCGAACGGCACGGCCTCCTGCCGGAAGCCGACGTTGGCGACGATGCCGCGCAGGAAGCGGTCGTGCTCGCGGTAGCGGATCACCTCGGCCACGACGCGCTGGTCCATCAGCCGGAAGTCGCCGACGTTGCGCGGGATGTCGATGGAGGCCAGACGGGTGAGCATCCAGTAGTAGAGGTAGGCGGTGCCGCGCTTGAACGCCGGGTCGCGGCGCGTCCGACGCTGTGCGTAGGCGACGTCGGCGCCCGCCTCCCAGGTCTCGATCAGCTGGAGGCTGACCTCGGGCGGGTCCTGCAGGTCGGTGTCCATCACGACCACCGCGTCGCGGCCGGCTGCCGCGTCCAGCCCGGCCGTGACCGCGATCTGGTGGCCGAAGTTGCGCGAGAGGGTCAGCACCGTGACCCGGTCGTCGGCGGCCCGCAGCTCCAGGAGCCGGTCGAGCGACTCGTCGCGGCTGCCGTCGTCGACGTACACGAACTCGAAGTCGAGGTCCGGACGCTTGTCGGTGGCGTCGACCAGGGACTCGTGGAACGCCCGGATGCCGGCGGCCTCGTCGTGCACGGGCAGCACGTAGGCGACCTGTCGGCGTGCGGGGGTCATCGTCGTCTCCAGTGGGTGGCTCTCGAGAGCCAGACGATACTGCCCGGCCTCTGTCCCGACGGTGTGCGGCGTCCGTGCGGCGCCGATGTGTAGCGGTACGGCGTTCCGGCGCGGCTAGCCTGCCTGGTGTGAGCTATCCGCACGTCGAGCTGGCGGCCCATCCGCACGAGCGCGCCGGCGACCGCCGGTCGGACGAGGGCTGGCTGGCGCGGGCGTGGGCCGACCCGGAGACGCGGGTGCTGGTCGTCGTCGGGACCCGGGTCAGACCCGAGGGCGGCGCGGTGGTGTGGCTCCCCAGCGACCAGGCCCCCGAGGGGCTGCGCGTCCTGCTCGGCGAGCGCGACGGGCGGACCTGGTTCGCGGT
>JBAUWD010000318.1:0-4298 GCA_049583575.1 Nocardioides sp. | reverse complement strand
GGCCGCGGACGTCGCGGCGTAGGGGCCGCGGATGCAGGACGGTGACGGACCCGATGGTGCGGCCGACCACGTGGCGCTCGAGGCCGTCACGGACGGTCTCGACCTCGGGCAGCTCGGGCACGTGATTCGGGGCTGGTCAGTCGGGGCTGGTCGGTCGGGGCTGGTCAGTCGGGCAGGGGTTGCGTGAGCTCGTCGGGCTCGTTGAGGGCCGAGGCCAGCTCGCCGTACGCCGTCTCCGCGGCGGCCTGCTCGGCCTCCTTCTTGGAGCGGCCGACGCCGTTGCCGTAGCGCCGGTCGGCCACGCGCACCTGGGCGGTGAAGGTCTTCATGTGGTCGGGGCCCTCGTCGGCGATGAGGTACTCCGGGACGCCCAGACCGTGCTCGGCCGAGAGCTCCTGGAGCGAGGTCTTCCAGTCGAGGCCGGCGCCCATGGCCGACGCGGCCTCGATCAGCGGGTCGAACAGGAGGTGGACGACGCCCGCGGAGCTCTCGAGGCCGCCGGAGAGATGCACCGCCCCGATCACGGCCTCGACGGTGTCGGAGAGGATCGAGGCCTTCTCACGACCGCCGGTCGTGTCCTCGCCGCGACCGAGCTTGATGTACGCGCCGAGCCCGATACTGCGGCCGACGTCGGCCAGGGCGCGCGCGTTGACGACGGCCGCCCGGAGCTTGGCCAGGTGGCCCTCGGAGAGGTCGGGATGGGTGAGGTAGAGCGTCTCGGTGACGACCACACCGAGCACGGAGTCGCCGAGGAACTCCAGCCGCTCGTTGGTGGGCAGACCGCCGTTCTCGTAGGCGTACGAGCGGTGGGTGAGGGCGCGTTCGAGCAGCTCGGCGTCGAGGGTGGGATCGCCGAGGGCGCTCCGGAGCGGGCCGTAGTTCAGCGGAGCTCGCCCGGTCTCAGAGGACCTGGCGGCGGTTGTTGCGCGCGCCGTACTGGCCGCACGTGCCGCAGGCACGGTGGGGCAGGTGCTTGGCACCGCATGCGGGGTTGGCGCAGGTCACCAGGGTGGGGGCGACGGCCTTCCACTGCGACCGCCGGTGGCGGGTGTTGCTCCGCGACATCTTCCGCTTCGGGACTGCCACTGTTCTCTCCTAGTGCCTGAGGCCGAAAGGCGGCCCTCACCCTATTCGTCGCCCAGCTCGAGCCGGGTCAAACCCTCCCACCGCGGGTCGACCGGCGCGTCGTGCACATGGCCGGGGTCGTCCGCGAGGCGGGCGCCGCACTCGACGCACAACCCAGGACAGTCGTCCTTGCACAACGGCTGGAACGGCAGCGCGAGCACCACCGCGTCCCGCAGCAGAGGTTCCAGGTCGACCAGGTCGCCCTGCAACATGCTGACCTCGAGCTCCTCATCCGGATCGACACCCTGGTCGTCGTAGGCGAACAGCTCCTGGAACCGCACCTCGATCTCGTCGGAGACCGGCTCCAGGCACCGTGCGCACTCGCCCTCGAGAGCGGCTCTCGCCGTGCCCGTGACCAGGACGCCCTCCATGACCGCCTCGGTCCGCAGGTCGAGCTCGACCGGTGAACCTTGGGGGACGCCGAGAACCTCGATGCCCAGATCTGCCGGGGCCGGCACCGTCCGCGACACCTCGCGCTGGGACCCCGGGCGGCGACCGAGCTCGCGAGTGTCGAGCACGAGCGGCGCTCTCGGGTCCAGTTTGCTCAGCGGTCTACTTCCGGAAGTGGCCACAACAGATCAGCCCTCATCGTATCGGGCCGCGGCGTACGTCGACAAAACGCAGGGAAGGGACCGCCAGCGGCTCAGGGAGCGCTGGGACGCTCCCCGAGGCGCGCGACCAGGGCGTCGTTGACGAAGTCGGGCACCAGTGCCGAGACGTCGCCGCCGTACGACGCGACCTCCTTGACCAGGGAGGAGGCCAGGAACGACCACGCCGGGCTGGTCGGGACGAACACCGTCTCGACGTCGGTCAACGACGCATTCATCTGCGCCATCTGCAGCTCGTAGTCGAAGTCGCTCACGGCGCGGAGCCCCTTGACGATGGCGTGGATGCCGTGGTCGGAGCAGAAGGTCGTCAGCAGTCCGCCGAAGCTGTCGACGCTGACGTTGGGCAGGTGACCGACCGCCCGGCGCAGCATGTCGAGGCGCTCGTCGGCGGTGAAGAGCCGGTGCTTGGACGGGTTGACGCCCACGGCCACGACCACCTCGTCGAAGAGGGCGGCGGCGCGCTCGACGATGTCGAGATGCCCGTTGGTGACCGGGTCGAACGACCCGGGGCAGACCGCACGGCGCACGGGGCCTCCTCGGTGCTGGGCGGGAGGCGGGGCTGGGGCCGCCTCATGACGGGGCGGCGTGAACGTACCAGAGCACGGTCTCGCCGTACTTCTTCTCCCGAGGGTCGGTGAACCCCTCGGGCCAGGCGGGCTGGGGGCCGCGCGAGCCGCGCTCGACGACGACCGTCGCACCCGGCACCAGCCACCCCTGGTCACGCAGGGAGCGGAGGTCGGCGACCACCTCGGAGTCGGGATGGGCGTACGGCGGGTCGAGGAACGCCACGTCGTACGGCGCCGCCGGCGGGCAGGCGAGCACGGTCGCGACCGAGCCGGTCACGACGTGGGCACGCGTGAAGCCGAGGTCGTGCGCGTTGGCGGAGATCATCGCGGACGTACGGCGGTCGAGCTCGACCATCGTCACCACACCGGCGCCGCGCGACCAGGCCTCGAGGCCGACCGCACCCGAACCGGCGTACAGGTCGAGGAACCGGAGGCCGTTGAGCGACCCGCACCACGCCTCGATGGCGGAGAAGAGCGCCTCGCGCACCCGGTCGCTCGTGGGGCGGGTGCTCACCCCGCGTGGCGTCGCGATCCGGCGGCCGCCGGCCTTCCCTCCGATGATGCGAGTCATGGGCTCGCGACGTCACCGAGGGCCGTGGAGCGGGCCCTCATGACTTCTCCATGAAGTCAGACTGCCGCGAACCCTCCAGTTCTGTCACCCGCCTGTGGAGCTCGGGGGCGGTGGTGAGGTCGGGATCGTCCGCGAGGAGGGTCGTCGCGGCCTCGCGCGCCTCCACGATCGTCTGCTCGTCGCGCAGGACCCGGAGGGTCTGCAACGAGCTGCGGAAGCCCGACTGTGAGCGCCCGAGCACGTCGCCCTCCCGTCGTTGCTCGAGGTCGACGCGGCTCAGCTCGAAGCCGTCGGTGGTACCGGCGACCGCGTCGAGACGTTCGCGCGCGGGGGTGCCGACGCCGGCGTGGGTGACCAGGAGACAGAGGCCCGCTTCGCCGCCCCGGCCGACGCGCCCGCGCAGCTGGTGGAGCTGGGAGATCCCGAAGCGGTCGGCGTCGAGCAGCACCATGGCGGTCGCGTTGGCGACGTCGACACCGACCTCGACGACGGTCGTCGCGACCAGCACGTCGGTCTCGCCGGCCGCGAAGGCGCGCATCGCCCGCTCCTTGTCGTCCGGGGCCAGCCGACCGTGCAGCAGGTCGACGCGGAGGCCGGCCAACGGCCCGGCGCGCAGCTCCTCGACGACGTCCTCGGCGGCGCTCAGGGCGACCGTCGCGGACACCGGGGCCGCCTCGTCGTCGACCGGAGCATCGGTCTCCCCCTGCTCCAGCTCGTCCCCGGTGATGCGCGGGCACACGACGTACGCCTGGTGCCCGCGCTCGACCTCCTCGCGCACCCGTGCCCAGATCCGGTCGACCCACCGGGGCTGCTCCGCGAGGGGTACGACGCTCGTCTGCACCGTGCCGCGACCGGCAGGGAGCTCGACCAGCGTGGAGACCTCGAGGTCACCGAACACGGTCATCGCCACCGTGCGCGGAATGGGCGTGGCGGTCATCACCAGGACGTGGGGCGGCACCCCGGCCTTGTCGGTGAGCGCCGCCCGCTGCTCGACCCCGAAGCGGTGCTGCTCGTCGACGACCACGAGGCCGAGATCCGCGAACTGCACGTGCTCCTGCAGCAGGGCGTGCGTGCCGACGACGATGCCGGCCTCGCCGCTCGCCGCCCGCAGCATCGCCTCGGCGCGCGCGGCACGCGGCATCGACCCCGTCAGCAGGGCCACGGTGGTGGCCTCGGGATGGCCGCCCAGCATGCCGCCCGCACCGAGGTCGCCGAGGAGCTCGGTGATCGACCGGAGGTGCTGCTGGGCCAGCACGTCGGTCGGCGCGAGGAGCGCGGCCTGGCCGCCCGAGTCGACCACGCGCAGCATGGCGCGCAGGGCGACGAGGGTCTTGCCCGAGCCGACCTCGCCCTGCAGCAGGCGGTTCATCGGGTGGGGCCGCGCGAGGTCGGCCTCGATCTGGGCGGAGACCTCGCGCTGCCCGGCGG
>JBAUWD010000317.1:0-2418 GCA_049583575.1 Nocardioides sp. | reverse complement strand
GGCTGCGCAGGCTCGACCGGCGGGTGCTGTCCGACGTACGCGAGCTCTTCGGGGACCGGTTCCGCTTCCTGGTGACGCCGGGTGTCGGCCTCGACTCGAGTACGGCGGAGCTCCTCGAGCTGGCGGGCGTGACCGTGCTGGAGCTCTACGGCCGGCCCGAGACCGCGGGCGCCGTCTCGGTGGCTCTGCCGGCCGACCGTGGGAGCGGAACCAGCGGCCGGCCGCTCCCCGGCACCGAGGTGCGGCTGGAGGACGAGGAGGTCCTCGTGTCCGGGCCGGGGCTGATGGACGGCTACCACCGGCGCCGGCACGACACCGCGGCGGCACTCGACAACGGCTGGCTGCACACCGGGGACACCGGGGTGCTCGACGCCCGCGGGCGGCTGCGCGTCCTCGGGCGCCTGGTCCGGACGGGCGAGGAGTGAGCCGGCCCGTGGTCGTGGCTACCGGTGCGTAACAACGTGAACTAGATTGGGATCCGGCCTCGGGCCGCGCCGGTCCAGCTCGTCCTCGCCTGCAGGAGACACATGTCCGTCACCCTCGACCACACCTTCGTCGACGACATGGTCGACAACGTCGCACTCCAGTTCCTCGACCGGGTCGCCCAGAGCCCGAGGAGCGAGGCGTTCCGCTACGTCGGTGGGGACGACGCCTGGGTCTCGGTCACCTGGGCCGAGACCGGCGAGCAGGTCTCCCGGCTCGCGGCCGGGCTGCTCGCCCTGGGCCTCGAGCCCGAGCAGAGGGTCGGGATCGCCTCCAGCACCCGCTACGAGTGGATCCTGGCCGATCTGGCGGTGATGTGCGCGGGCGGCGCGACCACCACGGTCTACCCGTCCACCAACGCCGAGGACACGGCGTACATCCTCAGCGACAGCGAGTGCCGCGTGGTGTTCGCCGAGGACGACGAGCAGGTGGCCAAGCTCCGCGACCACAAGGCGGAGCTGCCCCACCTGGCCAAGGTCGTGACGTTCGACCCGGCGACCGGCTCAGGGCAAGCGGCGACGAAGGACGACTGGGTGATCGGGCTGGACGACCTGGGGGCACTGGGCGACACCTACCTCGCGGAGCACCCGGGCGTGATCGAGGCGACCGCCAAGACGATCGGCCCCGACCGGCTCGCCACCTTGATCTACACGTCTGGCACGACCGGCCGGCCCAAGGGCGTCCGGCTGCGCCACCGCTCGTGGGTCTACGAGGGCTCGGCGATCGCGGCGCAGGGGATCCTCGACGCGAACGACCTCGAGTTCCGCTGGCTCCCCATGGCGCACTCGTTCGGCAAGGTGCTGCTCTCGACCCAGCTCGCGATCGGCTACTCCGCCGCGGTCGACGGCCGGGTCGAGAAGATCGTCGACAACCTCGGCGTCGTGAAGCCGACGTTCATGGGCGCCGCGCCGCGGATCTTCGAGAAGGCGCATGCCCGGATCGTCACCATGCAGGCCGCCGAGGGCGGCGCCAAGGAGGCGATCTTCAAGCAGGCGTTCAAGGTGGGCCTCGCCGTCGACCGGGCGAAGCGCGAGGGCCGCAGCCCCGGCCTCCTCCTCAACGCCCAGCACGCGGTGTTCGACAGGCTGGTGTTCAGCAAGGTCCGTGAGCGCTTCGGCGGGCGCGTCAGGTTCTTCATCTCCGGCGCCGCGGCCCTCAACCAGGAGATCGCGGAGTGGTTCCACGCGGCCGGCATCCTGATCCTCGAGGGCTATGGGCTCACCGAGTCCTCGGCCGGCTCGTTCGTGAACCTGCCCGACAGCTACCGCATCGGCACCGTCGGCCACGTGTTCCCGGGCAGCGAGGTGCGCCTCGGCGAGGGCGACGAGATCCAGATCAAGGGGCCCGGGGTCATGGACGGGTACCACAACCTGCCGGAGGAGACCGACCAGACCCTGACCGAGGACGGCTGGCTCCGCACCGGCGACAAGGGCGAGGTCGACCCCGAGGGGTTCCTGCGGATCACCGGCCGGATCAAGGAGCTCTTCAAGACCTCCGGCGGCAAGTACATCGCGCCGCCCGCGATCGAGTCGAAGTTCAAGGCGATCTGCCCCTACGCCAGCCAGTTCGTGGTGTTCGGCAACGAGCGCAACTTCGTGGTCGCGCTGATCACCCTCGACCCCGACAGCCTCGCCGACTGGGCCAAGGAGAACTCCGTGAGCGGCGACTACGCCGAGATCGTGAGGTCCGACGCCTGCGAGAAGATGGTGCAGGGGTACGTCGAGGAGCTGAACCGCCGCCTCAACCGCTGGGAGACCATCAAGAAGTGGAAGCTGCTCGACCACGACCTCTCGGTCGAGTCCGGCGAGCTCACCCCGTCGATGAAGGTCAAGCGCAACGTCCTCGAGCACAACTACTCCGACGTCATCGACTCCTTCTACGCCTGACGCACCCTGCTCTGGTGGGGTCGTCCGCCTGGACGGCCCTTCTAGTGGC
>JBAUWD010000316.1:0-4335 GCA_049583575.1 Nocardioides sp. | reverse complement strand
GGGGATAACAGGCTGATCTTGCCCAAGAGTCCATATCGACGGCATGGTTTGGCACCTCGATGTCGGCTCGTCGCATCCTGGGGCTGGAGTAGGTCCCAAGGGTTGGGCTGTTCGCCCATTAAAGCGGCACGCGAGCTGGGTTTAGAACGTCGTGAGACAGTTCGGTCCCTATCCGCCGCGCGCGCAGGAAACTTGAGAAAAGCTGTCCCCAGTACGAGAGGACCGGGATGGACGAACCTCTGGTGTGCCAGTTGTCCCGCCAGGGGCACCGCTGGTTAGCTACGTCCGGACGTGATAACCGCTGAACGCATCTAAGCGGGAAGCACATTTCAAGATAAGGTTTCCCACCCACACGATGGGGTAAGGCCACCCGCAGACCACGGGATTGATAGGCCGGAGGTGTACAGCAGCAATGCCCAGCCGATCGGTACTAATAGGCCGAGGGCTTGTCACCCACACCCCCACACAACCACGCGTCCACTACCCAGAATCTGAACCAACAACCCACCCCCAACACCGACACACAAACCGTCGACACACAGTCGACACAAACCCGGGGGACACACGGGAACACAACAACAAAGGTTCACACCGTTACGGCGGCCATAGCGGCAGGGAAACACCCGGACCCATCCCGAACCCGGAAGTTAAGCCAGCCAGCGCCCATGGTACTGCACCCGACAGGATGTGGGAGAGTAGGACGCCGCCGAACATCCTTCGCTGAAGGGGTCACCGTTGAGGTGACCCCTTCAGTGCATTTCCGACCGGCCGCTGGGAGCCGCCGTCCGTCCACAGCGCTGCTCCCGGACCGCCCTCTCCACAGACCTCGGCAGGCTGCGCCGGCGTTGTCGGAGGGCCCGATGAGGCTCGTCGACCAGGAGGTGATGCGGATGTCCGCACGCGAGAGTCAGGTCGACGAGGTCAACGAGGTGACGCTGGTCGGGAGACTGTCCCGGCCGGCGGAGGAGCAGGTCCTCCCGAGCGGCGCGGAGCTCTGGAAGTTCCGGGTGATCGTGGGGCGGCCGGCGTCCGCCTCGTCCCGGGCGACCGTCGATGCCCTGGACTGCGTGGTGTGGACGAAGCGGCCGGCGCGGTCCGTGGCGTCCTGGCGCGCCGGAGACACGGTCGAGGTGAGGGGCAGCCTGCGACGGCGGTTCTTCTCCCCGACCGGGGGCGGCCGGGTGTCTCGCTGTGAGGTCGAAGTCGCAGCGGCCCGGCTCATTCGTCGAGCAGCCGGATGAACGAGCCGAGGCTCGGCTTGGGTTGGAACGACGTCGCCTTCTCGGGGAGCAGTCCGCCGGAGCTCGCCACGTCGACCACGAGATCGAGGTCGACGGCGGGCAGCAGCGCAGCGACCGTGCGCCCCGGGCGTGCCTGGTCCAGCGCATGAGCCACGGAGTGCGCGTAGGTGACCTTGCTCGGGCGACGGGGGAGGCGCGCCAGCAGCACGTCGTCGACGAGCTGGACGACCGCGCGACCGGCGGGCACCTGGAGGTGGACCGTCGCCCACCCGGCCCCGTCGGTCAGGACCAGGGTGTCGGGTGCCAGGGCGGTGACCGCCTCCGGCTCGTCGATGCCTCGGACGTCCGCTCCGGCCTCCGAGGCGGCCCGCATGAGGTCCGGCAGGTCGACCTCGTGCAGCAGCCGATGGATGGCGCCCAGGAAGAGAGGCGTCTCGTCATGGTCGATCACCATCACCAGGCCGCTGCGGTGTCGGGGGTCCGGGTCGCTCGTCTGGAGGGTGACGTAGGCCGCGTACCGATGGTGGCCGTCGGCGACGACGAGCCGCGCGTCGGCGAGAGCGGCGTCCAGGAGTCGATGCTGGTCGGCGTCGCGGATCGCCCAGACCCGGTGCTGCTGGCCGGTGTGGTCGACGTACTCCCGCTCGGGGCTGCCGGTGCGCACCTTGCGGCTGACCTCGCGGACGGCCTCCGGGCCGCGGTGCACGAGCAGGATCGGCGCGGGGTTGACCCCCATGGTGCCCATCCGGTGCGCCAGCTCGGCCACCTGCTGCGGATGCACCCCCTCGTGCGGGAACACCTGTGCCTGCGACGGGTCGGAGGTCCGCCGCGACAGGTCCAGGCAGCCCACGAGGCCGCGCACGGTCAGCCCGGAGTCGGAGTACTCGTGGAGATACAGGGCAGGTTCTTGGTCTCGGTCGGCGAGCCCCCGTCGCTGCCAGTTCTGCAGCCGCTCGGCCACCCCACGGTAGGGTCGCGCGAACGCTCGTGCCGAGGCTGGATCCCCGACCCGTCGCGGAGCCAGTGTCAGTGCCCGGAACGGTGTCAGCCGGAGCGGGCCGGCGACGTACGGCGTGACCGCCGAAGGACCGGACTCCATCGGTGCATCGTAGGGGTAGCGACCAAGGAGCAAGACGGTGGCAGACGCAGGGGGCGACAGTCTCGCGACGTCCTACGACCTGGTGATGTTCGACCTCGACGGTGTGGTCTACGTCGACGGGCATGCCGTCAAGCACGCGGCGCGCAGCATCGCCGAGACGCGAAGCGCCGGCGCCCACATCGCGTTCATCACGAACAACGCGTCGAGAACCCCTCAGCAGGTGGCCGACCACCTGCGGGAGCTGGGTGTGCGAGCCGAGGCCGAGGACGTGGTGACATCCTCGCAGGCGGCTGCTCGGCTGCTGCGCGAGACGCATGGCGAGGGTGCGGCGATCGCGGTCCTGGGTGCGGAGGGCCTGGTCGCGGCACTGCGCGAAGCCGGTCTGGAGCCGGTGGGGGTGGGCGACGACCGCGCGGTGGCGATCGTCTCGGGGTATGCCCCCGAGGTCCGCTGGCGGGAGATCATGCAGGCGGCGGTGGAGATCCGCAGCGGCCTGCCGTGGACGGCCACCAACACCGATCCCACGCTGCCGACCGACCGCGGGCTGGCACCGGGGCACGGGCTCCTGGTCCGGATGATCAGCGAGTTCGCGGAGGTGGCTCCGGTGGTGGCGGGCAAGCCGCAACGCCCGCTGCTGGACGAGACGCTCCGCCGCGTGGGCGGTTCGCACCCGCTGATGGTCGGCGATCGGCTCGACACGGACATCGCCGGTGCTCACAACGCCGGCACCGACTCACTACTGGTCATGACGGGCGTCAGCCGCCTGTCGGACCTGGTGGCGGCACGGCCGGAGGAGCGTCCGACGTGGATCGGCCACGACCTGTCCGCCCTCGGCCGACCGGGGTGCGCCGTGACGTCGGCCGACGGCCGGTGGGAGGCCGACGGGTGGTCCGCGAGGCTCGAGCACGGACGCGTCGTGGTGGACGGCTCGGGCAGTCCCGATGCGTGGTGGGCGGTGGCAGCGGGCGCGGCATGGGCGCATCGCGACCGGACCGGAGACCCGGCCGACGTGAGCGACCTGGCCCCGCCGGTCCGCGACGAGAGCGCGGGGTAGCCTTCGGCCATGACCGAGCAGGTGCCACCGCGTGGGCCCGACGAGCAGGGTCCGGAGCCCGAAGCCGCGTCCTCCGGAAGCGACGAGCCGACCGCGTCCGCCGTGCCGGTGAGCTCGGGTGTGCCGGCGGTCGACCAGGTGCTGGCGGACGTCGACCGACTCGATGAGCTCCCTCTCGACGAGCACCTCCCAGCGTTCGAGCGCGCACATGATGCCCTGCGTTCCGCGCTCGACGCCGAGCCGGGCGACCCGGCCTAGTCCGTGTCGCCGCGTCGCCTCAGGCTCGACGCCGAACTCGTACGCCGTGGCCTGGCGCGCTCACGTGACCATGCGGCAGAGCTCATCGCGGGCGGGCGCGTCACCGTGTCCGGAGCCACCGCGACGAAGCCGGCCACCGGTGTGACCACCGACGTGGCCCTGGTGGTGGCCGCGGACCCCACTCTGGAGGGCGAGGAGGACTACGTGTCCCGCGGCGGCCACAAGCTCGCAGGTGCTCTCGGCGTGTTCGAGCCGCTGGGTCTCCGTGTCGAGGGTCGCCGTTGTCTCGACGCGGGTGCGTCGACCGGGGGGTTCACCGACGTGCTGATCCGGCACGGCGCACGCGAAGTGGTGGCGGTCGACGTGGGCTACGGACAGCTCGCCTGGCGGCTCCGGCAGGACGACCGGGTCACGGTCCGCGACCGCACCAACGTGCGTGACCTCGAGCCCGCGATGATCGACGGGCTCGTCGATCTCGTCGTCGGCGACCTGTCCTTCATCTCGCTGACCCTGGTGCTCGAGGCGCTCACCAGGATCACGGCAGCCGACGGCGACCTGGTCCTGATGGTGAAGCCGCAGTTCGAGGTGGGACGCGAGCGGGTGGGCAAGGGCGGGGTGGTCCGCGACCCGGCGTTGCGGGCCGAGGCGGTCACCCACGTGGCCGACGCGGCGGCCGCCCGGGG
>JBAUWD010000315.1:0-3767 GCA_049583575.1 Nocardioides sp. | reverse complement strand
GGCCACGGCTGCCACCCACGGCCACACGGGACGTCGCCTCCGCGCACCACCCGACGGACCCGGGGCGGGGACGACCAGCGCGGGATCGGCCACGACCGGCGGCACGGCCATCCGCTCCGCACGCGTCGCCTGCAGCAGCCGCGTGCCTTCGTCGTCGACCGCGCCGTACGGCGCGGGATGGATCGTCGCGTCGCGCCCCTGCTCGAGGAAGTCGCGCACCTGTCTCATGCTCCAGCGGTCGGCGGGGTCGCGCGTCATCGTGTGCTCCAGCACCGGCGCCAGCCAGCCGGCGTCGTCGAGGCGGGGCGGCTCCTCGTGGACGATCCGGTAGAGCGCGCCCATGAGGTTCTCGCCCACGTCGTACGGCGTGTGGCCGGCCAGGGCGTGGAAGAGCGTCGCGCCCAGTGACCAGACGTCGGACGCCTCGGTCGCCGTGGCACCGGACGCGACCTCGGGGGCGAGGTAGGCGGGCGAGCCGGTGACCAGCCCGGTCTGGGTGAGGGAGGCGTCGGCCTCCGCGCGGGCGATCCCGAAGTCGGTCAGCTTCACGTCGCCGGCCGGTGTCACGAGCATGTTGGACGGCTTCACGTCCCGGTGGATGATGCCGGCGTCGTGCGCAGCGGCGAGCGCGTCCGCGGCCTGGCGCACCAGTCCCGCCGCCTCGTCGGGGACGAGAGCTCCGTCCCGCTTGATGAGTGCGCTGAGGGTCACGCCCTCGACGTACTCCATGACCAGCCAGGTCTCCTCGCCCTCGGCCACCAGGTCGAAGACGCCCACGACGTGGGGGTGGTTGAGACGAGCCGCCAGCCGGGCCTCGCGCTCGGCGCGCTCGAGGTCGGGCGCGGTGGCGCCGGGGATCAGGCCGATCCGCTTCAGCGCCACGTCGCGCCGGAGCACGGTGTCGCGGGCCAGCCAGACCGCGCCCATGCCGCCGCGCCCGATCTCGCGATCGAGCTGGTACCTGCCTGCGATCAACGTCCGTCCTTCCGGCTGTCAAGGGCGCTCGCCAGCGTAGGGCAGCGTCGACGTACCCCCAACGTTCCCGGGAGCGCCGCACCCATGCCCGCGGCCGGGCGGGAACCAGGTGGAGCGACGCCGGGCGGATGCGGCAGGCTGACCCCGACACCCTCGAGACGGAAGGCCCGGCGTGACCATCGACCCGACCCTGCTGGACGACCTCGTGTGGCGCGGACTCATCGCGCACTCGACGGACCTCGGCGCCCTGCGCGAGGCCCTCACGTCCGGGAGCGTGCGGTTCTACGTGGGCTTCGACCCGACCGCGCCGAGCCTCCACATGGGCAACCTGCTCCAGATCACGACGGCGCGTCGCCTCCAGGAGGCCGGGCACACGCCATACGTGCTCGTGGGCGGCGCCACGGGCATGATCGGCGACCCTCGGGACTCCGGTGAGCGCACGCTGAACTCGCTGGACACCGTCAAGGACTGGAGCGACCGGGTACGCCGCCAGGTCGAGCCCTTCTTGAGCTTCGAGGGCGCCAACCCGGCGACCATGGTCAACAACTACGACTGGACGGCCAGCCTCTCGACCATCGACTTCCTCCGCGACATCGGCAAGCACTTCCCGGTGAACCGGATGCTCGGTCGCGAGACCGTGCGGCGCCGGCTCGAGTCGGGCATCAGCTACACGGAGTTCAGCTACGTGCTCCTGCAGTCCATGGACTTCCTCAACCTCTTCCGCGAGTACGCCGTGACGCTGCAGTTCGGCGGCGAGGACCAGTGGGGCAACATCACCGGCGGGGTCGAGCTGATCCGGCGGGCCGATGGTGGCCGGGCCCACGCCTTCGTCACGCCCCTGGTCACGAAGGCCGACGGCTCGAAGTACGGCAAGACGGAGGGCGACGCCCTGTGGCTCGACGCGGAGATGATGTCGCCGTACGCCTTCCACCAGTGGTGGCTCAACATCGAGGACAGCCAGGTGGGGCAGATGCTCCGGATCTTCACCTTCCTGAGCCGCGACCGCATCGAGGAGCTCGAGGCCGAGACCGCCGAGAAGCCCTGGCTCCGCTCCGGGCAGAAGACGCTGGCCGACGAGATCACCACGCTGGTCCACGGCGCCGCCGAGACCGCTCACGCGAAGGCCGCCGCGTCGGCGCTCTTCGGTGGCGGAGACCTCCACGCCCTCAGTACGACGACCCTCGCGGCAGCCCTCCGTGAGGCCGGCTCGACCTCGGTCAGCGGGCTGCTGCCCGTGGTCGACCTGATGGTCGAGACCGGGCTGGCCAAGAGCCGCGGCGAGGCGCGGCGCACGATCTCGGAGGGCGGTGCCTACCTCAACAACGTGCGCGTCGACGACCCCGAGGCGGAGCCGTCTTCGTCCGACCTGATCGGAGGCTCGTGGTTGGTGCTGCGACGCGGCAAGAAGAGCTTCGCCGGCGTCGAGGTCGGCTGACATGGACGACCAGCCCCCGGTCACCGGCGGGCTGTGGCTCGGGTCGCTCCGTGACCGGGCGAGCCGGGCCATGCATCCGGCGGTGTGGAGCTACGTGGACAGCGGGTCGTACGACCAGCTGACCGTGGCGGAGGCGACCGACGGGTGGCGGATGGTGCGGTTCCGCCCACGGGTGCTCCAGGGGCATGCCTCGGCGGCGCTCGAGACCACGCTGCTCGGCACGCCGTTCGCCACGCCCGTCGCCGTCGCACCGACGGCCATGCAGCGGGCGGTCCACCCGCTCGGGGAGCGAGCCATGGGCGCCGGGGCGTCGGCGGCCGGCTGCCTGTACGTCGTCTCGTCCAACTCCGGGACCCCCTTCGACCGTCTCGACGCCGGGCCGTGGTGGCTGCAGGCCTACCTCCCCCCGGAGCGCGAGGCGTTCCTGCCGGTCCTGGAGGCGGCGGTCGCCGCGGGTGCCCGCGCCGTCGTGCTCACCGTGGACACGCCGTTCCCCGGCACCAAGCACGCCGCCGAGGAGGGGGACTGGACGGGGATCGACCTGAGCTGGTGGCGGGCCAACTTCCCCGAGCCGAAGGTGGACGGCTGGGCCCACGACCTGGTCCCCGGCGACCTCACCTGGCTGCGCGAGCGGGCCGGTGTTCCCCTGGTCGTCAAGGGCGTGCTCCGAGGCGACGACGCGGCGCGCTGCCTCGACGCGGGGGCCGACGCGATCTACGTCTCCAACCACGGCGGCCGCCAGCTCGACCGCACGGTCGGCACGGCCCAGGCCCTGGTCGAGGTGGTCCAGGTGGTGGGGGAGCGGGCGGAGGTGTACGTCGACGGCGGCATCCGCTCGGGGCTCGACGTGCTCGCGGCTCTGGCGCTCGGCGCTCGAGGTGTGTTCGTGGGGCGCCCCCCGCTCTACGCCCTGGCCGTGGACGGTGCCCGCGGTGTCGAGCAACTGCTCAGGGTGCTCTCCGAGGAGCTCCGGGAGGGCCTCGCCCTGGCCGGCTGCGCCACGCCGTACGACGCGCCGGGCCTGCTGGACTCGTGACCTCCGCAGGCGCTGACCTGCGGCGATGCCGTCACAGCCTGGTTCGCGCGACCCCGATTTGCGTCGTCCCGTGCGACCCCATACTGTTCTCGCTTGTCGCCAGGGTGCGGCGGGAGGCAAGACCGCGAGGTCGGGCCTCCGGCCCCGAGGCGGCCAGCCAGCTCTCGACGAGACCCTTCACCGGGTGGAGTTGTTGCGCGTCTGATTTTTGAGAACTCAACAGTGTGTTTGTCGATGGAATTGGTTTGTATGACCTCGTGCCATGGCTCTTGTTTGTTGGGGTTGTGGTGGTGGTTTTTTTGAGTTGACGAACGATGATTC
>JBAUWD010000314.1:0-2508 GCA_049583575.1 Nocardioides sp. | reverse complement strand
GACGAGGGCTGCGGCAAGAGGTCGCATGGTCACTCCAGGGTCTCGAGGAGGTGCAGGACGGAGTCGCGCATCGCCGTCCGCGCGGGGGCGAGGTAGCGGCGGGGGTCGGTGAGCGTGGCGTCCGCGTCGAGCAGCTCGCGCACGGTCGCGGTCAGCGCGACGTTGAGCGCCGTACCGATGTTGATCTTCGTCATCCCGGCGGCCACGGCGCGGCGCAGCTCGTCGTCGGGGACGCCGGAGGAGCCGTGCAGGACCAGCGGGACGGGTACCCGGGCCCGGAGGTCGGCGATGAGCGCGTGGTCGAGCCGGGCCGTGCGGGTCGTCATCGCGTGCGAGCTGCCCACCGCGACCGCGAGCGCGTCCACCCCGGTTTCGGCGACGAAGCTCGCGGCCTCCTCGGGGTCCGTGCGTACGCCGGCCTCGTGCGCGCTCCGTGCGGCGCCGGGCTTGCCGCCGACGTACCCGAGCTCGGCCTCGACCCAGAGCCCGGACTCGTGGCCGGCCTCGACCACCGCTCGCGTGCGGGCGAGGTTCTCGTCGTAGGCGAGCGCACCCGCGTCGTACATCAAGGAGCTGACGAACGGCCGCAGCCGCCCGCTGATCGCCTGGTCGACCAGGGCGTCGTCGGTGAGGTGGTCGAGGTGGATCGCCAGCGGCGTCCCGACCTCGGCCGCGAGCGCGTGCACGGCCGCGAGGATCGGCTCGGCCGCGCCGTCGTGGTAGCGGATCGCGTTCTCGCTGAGGGCGAGCACCAGCCCGCGGCCGGACCGGGTGGCCGCAGCGACGATCGCCTCGGCGTGCTCGAGCGTGATCACGTTGAAGGCAGGCAGCGCACGTCGCCGACGCTGCGCCTCGGCGACCAGGTCCCCGATCGCGGCGACGGTCATCGCGCGCCGTCCAGGGCGCGTACGACGGTCCCGTGCAGCTGAGCGACGTGCTCGGACGGGTCGACGTCACCGGCCTCCGGGGAGCGGACCGCGGCAGCGGACAGGGCGACCGCGTCGTGCAGCATCTGCTCGGGTGTGACCACCTGCGCCGCGTCGCGGTGCAGGGCCCGCGCCAGACCGGCCACCAGGGCGTCGCCGGCCCCCGTCGGGTTGCCCGTCAGCGCGGCGGCCGGCCGGCCCTCCCAGGTTCCGTGCGGCGACGCGACCACGACACCCGCCTCGCCCAGCGACGCCACCACCAGGGCGTCGTACGTCTCCGCCAGGGAGCGGGCCGCGCGCACGGGGTCGTCCTCACGGGTGACGGTCGCCAGCTCTCGCGCGTTGGGCTTGACCACCGTGGCGCCGGCCGCCAGGGCGGCGAGCAGCTGCGGGCCGTCGGTGTCGACGAGCACGGGCAGGCCGAGCCGCCGTCCCTTCACCACCAGTGCCGCGAGGCCGTCGGGCGGGACGCCGTCGGGCACGGACCCGCTCAGGACGAGCACCGCGGCCCCGGTCAGGGCCGAGTCGACGGCCGCGAGCAGCTCGGCCCAGCAGTCGAGCACGCCCGGCTCCACGAGGGTGGTCGCCTCGGCGCTCCCCTCGACGACCACGGTGACGGTACGACGGGTCGGGTGCCCGCTCGGCACGAGCGTCGCCGCGAGACCCGTGGCCGCGAGGCCACGTTGCAGCTCCTCCCCGGTGTCGCCGCCCGCGGGTGCCACGAGATGGACGCGTTCGCCCAGCCGGTGGAGCACCCGGGCGACGTTCACGGCCTTGCCGCCGGGACGCTCGGTCACGGTGCCGACGCGGGTGGTGCCGCCGACGTGGAGCCGATCCACGTGGTAGGTCACGTCGATGGCCGGGCTGAGGCAGACGCAGAGGATCACGAGTCCGCCAGCACCACCGAGCGGGCCAGGCTGCGCGGGCGGTCCGGGTCGAGGCCGCGGGCCTCGGCCCGGTCGGCGGCGAGGAGCTGGGCGCGCACCAGGTCGGCGACGGGGTCGAGGTCGTCGTCGACGAGCAGGGCGCCGGTACGTCGTACGTCGTCGGCGAGGTCGGGGACGGGTCGGCCGAGGACCCACACGGCACGTCCGGGCTGCGCCACGGCGATCGGCCCGTGGCGGTACTCCATCTGGGGGTAGGCCTCCGTCCAGAGCTGCGAGGCCTCACGCAGCTTGAGCGCGGCCTCCTGGGCCACGCCGTAGGCCCAGTGCCGGCCCAGGAACGAGATCTGCTCCACCTCGCCCAGTGCCTCGTCGACCTCGTGTCCACCGGCCAGCACCCCGCGGGCCTGGGCGATGACGGGGTCGAGCTCCTCGCCCAGCGAGGCCCGGAGCAGCATGAGGGTGGTCGTGGCGAACACCGTCTGCACGACCGACTGCTCGTCGGCGAAGTCGAGCACGACGACGTCCGATGCGGCGGTGGCGACGGCGGTCCCGGCCACGGCCGTGATCGCCACGACCGGCGAGCGGGACGCCGACACGGCGCGCTCCACCTCGGTCGTCGTTCCGGAGCGCGAGATGGCGACCACCCGGTCGTAGCTGCGCCCGGGCGGCAGCTCGCTCGCGGCGAAGGCATCGGT
>JBAUWD010000313.1:0-7650 GCA_049583575.1 Nocardioides sp. | reverse complement strand
CCGCTGGTGTGCTCGGCGCGCTGGCGGCCGTCGCCGTGCACCGCTTCCGCCGCTGAGCGCGCCCCACCTGCCGACGTGCTCGAGGTCGTTCGAGACCTCGATGACGACGGAACCAGGGCGATCAGGTGTCACAGCCGCTCTCCTCGGCGAGCTCCCCGCAGTGGCGGGGTGGACGGCCGAAGGCTCAGGAGACGATCGCGTCGAGCTCGACCTCGACCAGCCAGCGGGGATCGAGCAGCCCGGCGACCACGACCATCGTGCTGGCGGGCCGGACCTCGCCGAAGGTCTCGCCGTGCACGGCTCCGACGGCGTCGGCGAGGTCGGCCGAGACGACGTACTGACGGGTCCGGGTCACGTCCTCGACGCGGCCGCCCAGCTCTGCGAGCGCCCCGAGCGCGATCTCCCAGCAGCGTCTCGCCTGCACGGTCGGGTCGGGGTCGACCGAGCCGTCCGGCCGCACCGGCGCCGTGCCGGAGACCACGACCGACCTGCCGACACGGACGGCGCGGCTGAACCCGATGGAGTCCTCGTACGGCGATCCGGAGCGGGCGCGGCGACGGTCCATGGGGCCACCGTAGGGGTGCGGACGGACGCGAGCACCGGATCGGCGGACTCGGTCCGCTCGCGACGTGGCACCCCCAGGTCGTTCAGCGTCGGACGGATCGTGCTCCAGGTACCGTGCGACGGTCGAGCCACAACTCGGTGGGAGCTGTCGGCGGACCTTTGTAGGGTCTGTCGGGTGTCGAGCGATGCGATGATCCGGGCCCGCGACCTGCGCAAGTCGTTCGTGTCCAAGGCGGGGGAGACCGTCGAGGCCGTCAAGGGCATCGACCTCGACGTGCGCCGTGGCGAGGCGTTCGGCTTCCTCGGTCCCAACGGTGCCGGCAAGTCCTCGACGATGCGGATGATCGCCGCGGTCTCACCGGTCACCGGGGGAGAGCTGCGCATCCTCGGCATGGACCCCGCGACCGACGGTCCCGCGATCCGCACCCGGCTGGGCGTGTGTCCGCAGGAGGACACGCTCGACAACGAGCTCAACGTGTTCGACAACCTCTACGTCTACGGCCGCTACTTCGGCATCCCGAAGGCCGAGGTGCGTGCCCGCGCCGAGGAGCTGCTCGAGTTCGTCCAGCTCACCGAGAAGCGGAGGTCCAAGGTCGAGGACCTCTCCGGCGGGATGAAGCGACGGCTCACGATCGCGCGCTCGCTGATCAACCGACCCGAGCTGCTGCTCCTCGACGAGCCGACCACGGGGCTCGACCCGCAGGCCCGGCACATCCTGTGGGACCGGCTGTTCCGGCTCAAGCAGCAGGGCGTGACGCTCGTGATCACCACCCACTACATGGACGAGGCCGAGCAGCTGTGCGACCGGCTCGTGGTGATGGATCGCGGCATCATCGCGGCCGAGGGGTCACCGCTCGAGCTGATCCGCCAGCACTCCACGCGCGAGGTGGCCGAGCTGCGCTTCCCGGTCGGCGACCACGACGCCACGGCCGAGAAGATCGCCGACCTCGGCGACCGGACCGAGGTGCTGCCCGACCGGATCCTCGTCTACAGCGACGACGGCGACTCGGTCCTGGCGAAGGTCCACGAGCGCGGGCTCGACCCGATCGCCACGCTGGTACGCCGCTCCACCCTGGAGGACGTGTTCCTCAGGCTCACCGGCCGGACGCTGGTCGACTGATGAGCGCTCTTGCAAGCCGCTCCGGCGACACGACCGGCGGACGCCTGACCCCGCTCCAGGGGGTGGCCCGGCAGCTCGACTACTGGTGGACCGTCTACCTCCGCACCTGGAAGGGCTCGGTCATCACGTCCTTCGTGTCGCCGCTGTTCTACGTGCTGGCGATGGGGGTGCTGCTCGGCGGCTTCGTCCACGTCGCGCCGTCCCGCCTCGAGGGCGCCACGTCATACCTCGCGTTCATCGTGCCCGGCCTGATCGCGGCCCAGGCGATGCAGTCGGCGGTCTTCGAGACGACCTACCCCGTGATGGGCGCGATCAAGTGGCACAAGAGCTTCTACGCGCAGATGGCCAGCCCGCTGGAGGTGCGCGACCTCGCCAACGCGATGCTGCTGTTCACGCTGTTCCGGGTCGCCAGCACGTGCGGCGTCTACTTCCTGGTGATGGCGCCGTTCGGGGTCTTCGAGTCCTGGTGGGGGCCGGTGCTGGCCTGGTTCGCGACCATGCTGGTCGGGATGGCGTTCGCCACGTGGACGTTCGCGTTCAGCGCCCACGTGCGCAGCGAGGCGTCGTTCGGGCTGATCTTCCGCCTCGGCCTGATCCCGCTGTTCCTGTTCTCGGGCTCCTTCTTCCCGATCAGCAACCTCGGTCACTGGGGTGCGTGGGTGGCTCGCTGCACGCCGTTGTGGCACGGGGTCGACCTCACCCGGATGCTGTGCCTCGACCACGTCGACCTCTCCACCGCGCTCATCAACACCGCGGTGCTGCTGGCGGTGCTGGTCACCGGTTGGTCCGTGGCGGTGCGGACCCTCACCCGGAGGCTCGCGACATGAGCGCCTCGACCGGCTCGCCGCTGCGCCCGCTCGAGGGCACCGGCCTCCTCGTGATGCGCAACTACATCACCTACAAGAGTGCCTGGAAGCTCTTCCTCACCGGGTTCCTCGAGCCGGTGTTCTACCTCTTCTCGATCGGCATCGGCGTCGGCAAGCTGATCCACGCCTTCGAGGTCAACGGCCACGCGATCCCCTACGCCGAGTTCGTCGCTCCCGGGATGCTCGCGGCGTCGGCCTTCAACGGCGCCCTCCTCGACTCGACGTTCAACGTCTTCTTCAAGCTGAAGTACGAGAAGCTCTACGACCAGCTGCTGGTGACGCCCCTGACCACCTCCGACATCGCCGGCGGGGAGATCGTGTGGGGCCAGCTGCGGGGCGCGTCGTACTCCGTGGCGTTCCTCGTGGTGATGTGGGCGCTGGGGCTGGTGCACTCGTGGTGGGCGGTCCTGGCCTTCCCCGCGACGCTGCTGATCGGCTTCGCCTTCAGCGCCGTCTGCATGGGGCTGACCACGTGGATGAGCTCCTGGCAGGACTTCGACAAGATCACGCTGGCCCAGCTGCCGCTGTTCCTCTTCTCCGGCACGTTCTTCCCGGTCACCGCCTTCCACGGCGCCCTGCGCTGGGTCGTCGAGGCGACTCCCCTCTACCGGGGAGTCGTGCTCTGTCGCGAGCTGACCACCGGGGCACTGTCGTGGGAGTCCGGGGTGTCGGTGGTCTACCTCGTCGCCATGGGGATGGTCGGGCTGGTGATCGTGCGGCGACGGCTCGACCGCCTGCTGCTGACCTGATCAGCCGATGAAGTCCTGCGTGGCGTAGGTCCGGCCGTCGGTGTCGCGCCAGCCGGCGACCCCGATCCGGTGGAAGTGGGGGTCGAGGATGTTCTCCCGATGCCCTTTCGAGTGCATCCAGGCGCTGACCAGGGCGTGCGGCGTCTCGTAGCCGAAGGCGATGTTCTCCCCGGCCGTCGACGTGTTCCGGCACTTGAAGAACGGGTCGAGCGACTGGTGCTCGAAGTCGTGGGTGCGGGCCATGTGCCGGGTCCACCTCTCGGCGAGGCGGTCGGGGCAGCTCGCGGCCCTCAGCGGCTTGACGCCGTGGGCCTTCCGGCGCGCGTTGGTGAGCCGCAGCACCTTCGCCTCCCACGCGTCGGAGCGCGGCTTCACGTGTGGCCTCGCGTCGGCGGACATCGCGCCGGCCGGGGCGGGCAGCGCGACGGCGGCGGCGAGCAGCGCCGCGACGAGGGCGGTGGTGCGCATGTGTCCTCCAGGAGCGGGTACGGCGTGCCATCTCCCGCCGGCCCTTGTCAACCGCCGGGGATCGCCCAACCATCATGGGTCATGGGGCAGTTCCCGGCGATGGGCGACCCGGCCGACCAGGACGTCGTGTCCGTGGGCAGGCCGCCGCTCGACGACCACGGCCGCGCTCGCCGGCGCCGGCGCGCCTCGCCGCGTCCCTCTCCTTGGTGGTCGCGTCCGGCACCGCCGCCGACCTTCGCGCCCCCACCCGCTCGGCACACCAACGGCGTTCTCTTCGGTCGCGGCGGCCGCACGCTCGCACATCCCGGCGGCCTCCGGGTCCCGAAGGTCGGTCCCGAATCGTCACCGACCTGGTCGCCCGACGGCTCCCACGTCGCCGTACTGGCCCGCGGCATCGTGGTCACCGACGTCGACACCGGAGTACGACGCAGGCTCGCCTGCCCGTCGTGCCGCGAGATCGCGTGGTCACCGGACGGTCGGGAGTTCGCGGTGGCGCCCGTGCCGCGGGGGACGCTCGGGCTCGTGGACGCCACCACCGGCACCCTCACCACGATCTCCGTGCCGGGTGTCGGAGGCGTCCTGTCCCTGACCTGGCACCCGGCTCGGACGAGATCGCGTTCCTGGCGAACGCGGGGGAGGGCCGCTCCCGCGTCTACATGATCCGCAGCGACGGCACCGAGCTCACCGAGGTCGGGAGTCCGCGCACGGACGTCGCGCCCGGCCGTTCCGGAGCGACCAAGGTGATCCTGGTGCGCTGGTCACCCACGGGTCAGAGGCTTGCCGTGCTCACCGCGACACCTGACCCGCCGCGCGGTCCACCCCCCATCGGCCGCTACCGGCTGCGCGTGGTCACCATGAACCCCGACGGGTCCGCCCTGAAGACCCTGGTCGGCGACGGCCGCTGCGTCTGCTCGACGTTCACGCCGGACCTGGCCTGGTCACCCGACGGCGGGACGCTTGCCGTGCTCAGCCGGCACCGTCGTCCCGGCCCGGTACGCCGCGACGGGAACGGCCGCGAGCTGCTGGTGCGCTTCGTCCGCGGCAGCGGCGCTCTGAGCTGGCAGCCGCGCTGACCGCGGCGGGGGCCGCCAGTGCCGGGTCGTTTGCCATCATGGCCGGGTGAGCGAGCTGTGAGACACACGGAGTTCTGGTCGCGGATGGACGCGGCCCTGGGGCCGGCGTACGCGCACGCGTGGGCCCGGCAGTTCGTGTTGGGCGAGCTGGACGAGCGGACCGCCGCCGAGGCGCTCGCCGCCGGCGAGCCTCCGAAGGTGGTGTGGGCGGCGGTGTGGCGGGCCCTGCACCTGCCGGCGTCGGAGCGCTAGACGAGCCGCTTCTGGAACTCGCCGTACGCCTGGTGGATCACGAACCCGAGCGCCTCGTTGATCGCGACCATGTGGGCGTTGGTCTCGGCGTTGGTGGTGGAGAGGACGTGCTTGTCCGGGAAGTGCTCGCCCACGGCTCGCACCTGGGCGCACTTGACGGCCGTGCCCAGCCGGTGGCCGCGGTGCGCGGGGTGGACCAGCGTCCCCCACTGGTCCACGTGGTCGTAGGCGTCGTCGGTGGTCACGGCGACGGCGTACCCGACGACGGTGCCCTCGCGGTCGAGCGCGTACGACGCAACGCGGGTGCGGCCGGACTCGATCAGCTGACGGTCCTGCGCAGCCAGCTCGACGACCGTGCGCCGGTTCTCCTCGACCTCGAGGTCGCCCGTGGGTGCCTCGACGACGAGGAGGTTGCTCAGCGGGATGTACGACGCCGCGAGCTCCTCGGGGACCGGCCCGACCACGGTGCGGATCTCGTAGTCGCGGTGGTACGGCGCAGCCTCGGCCTCGAGCCGGGTCAGGAGGTCGGCGTCCGCGGGGAGGGCGAGGCGCCGCTCGATCTCGGTGTTGGCGAGGTGGTAGCCGCGCCGCTCGGCGAAGCGCCGGTTGCCGTTGCGGCGGTCGAGACCGATCCTGGCCTGCACATGCGCGAGGGTGCGGCCGTGCGAGCGTGCGTCCTCCTCGGCGTGGCCGAGGAGACGGGTGCCCACGCCCCGGCGCTGATGGTCGGGGTCGACCCAGACCCAGACGTTCGCGAGGTCGAGGTTGTCGCGCAGGAAGCGGTTGACCATCGACTCGCCGACCATCCGGGCGCCGACGAACGCGCCGAACGCGTCGGCGGTGTACCCGCCGTCCTTCGAGGTGAGCATGGCGATGCCGTCGGCGCGTGAGTAGAGGTGTGCGTCCGGGTCCTCGGCCAGCTCGGCCGCGGCGTACACCTCCTGGAAGCCGTCCATGTCGGCGTCGTCGTACGGGTCGAGAGGACGGATCTCGAGCTCACTCACACGGCTCACGGTGACGCGGCCGGGCGCTGCGGTGCAACGGGATTGTCGGCGTGTCGGGCGTCGGGTCGAACACGTGTTCGGGTTAGATGGTGCCTGCAGACGACCCCGGCCCGTGGTCATCCACAGCCCGCACGCCGTGACGCGCGGGCTGTCGGTGGCCCGGTCTAGCGTCTGGCCGGACGACGAAGACCGATCACTGCGAGTCGGGACGACGGTTCCCGGAAGAGGATGGACACACATGGCTGGTGGAGACCGCGAGAAGGCGCTCGACGTCGCGCTCGCCCAGATCGAGAAGCAGTTCGGCAAGGGCTCCGTGATGCGCCTCGGCGAGGAGACCCGGGCCGCGCTCGGCATCATCCCGACCGGTTCGATCGCGCTCGACGTCGCTCTCGGCATCGGCGGTCTGCCGCGCGGCCGGGTGGTGGAGATCTACGGCCCGGAGTCCTCCGGCAAGACCACGGTCGCGCTGCACGCCGTGGCCAACGCCCAGGCCAGCGGCGGCATCGTGGCCTTCATCGACGCCGAGCACGCGCTCGACCCCGACTACGCCAAGGCCCTCGGCGTCGACACCGACGCGCTGCTGGTGTCCCAGCCCGACTCCGGGGAGCAGGCGCTCGAGATCGCCGACATGCTGATCCGCTCCGGCGCGCTCGACCTGATCGTCATCGACTCCGTGGCGGCCCTCGTGCCCCGCGCCGAGATCGAGGGCGAGATGGGTGACAGCCACGTCGGCCTCCAGGCGCGGCTGATGAGCCAGGCGCTGCGGAAGATGACCGGGGCGCTCAACAACTCCGGCACCACGATGATCTTCATCAACCAGCTGCGGGAGAAGATCGGCGTGATGTTCGGCTCGCCCGAGACCACGACCGGTGGCCGGGCGCTGAAGTTCTACTCCTCGGTCCGTCTCGACGTGCGTCGTATCGAGACGCTCAAGGACGGCACCGACATGGTCGGCAACCGCACCCGCATCAAGGTCGTCAAGAACAAGGTGGCCCCGCCGTTCAAGCAGGCCGAGTTCGACATCATGTACGGCAAGGGCATCAGCCGCGAGGGCGGCCTGATCGACGTGGGCGTCGAGGCGGGCATCGTCCGCAAGGCCGGCGCCTGGTACACCTACGACGGCGACCAGCTGGGTCAGGGCAAGGAGAACTCCCGCCAGTTCCTGATGGACAACCCCGACCTGGCCAACGAGCTGGAGAAGCGCATCCTGGAGAAGCTCGGGGTCGGCCCGCAGGTCGACGCCCCCGTCGAGGTGCTGTCAGACGAGCCGATCGGCGTCGATGACTTCTAGTGGGCACGTCCGGGCGGCGGAACGCCGACCGGACGTACGCCCACAAGGTCGAGCAAGCCCGCCGCTGAGCGAGCGAAGCCGCGACGGGCGTGTCGAGACCCATGGGCGTTGACAGGTCACAGCACTGGCACGGCGACGTGGCCGCGGGAGTCGCCGCCTGGACGCGCGGTACTCCGGCCGAGCCTCCGCCCGACCCGGTGCTCGACGGTCCCGACGCCGACCCCGAGTCGGTGGCGCGCAGGATCCTGCTCGACGCGCTGACC
>JBAUWD010000312.1:0-1905 GCA_049583575.1 Nocardioides sp. | reverse complement strand
GCGCTCAGCGGGCTCCGGGTCGGGCCGGTGCTGGCCGGGTACCGCGGCCGGGCTGCCGACCTGGAGGCGACGGTGAGCGCGGTCGAGGCGGTCGCGGCGTTCGCGCTGGACCACGCGGACCGGCTGGTGGAGCTCGAGGTCAATCCGCTGCTCGTGCTGCCCGACGGCGCGATGGCGGTCGACGCGCTGATCCGCTTGGCTGGCCCTGCCAGCGAGCAGCCAGCCTGAGGAGGTCGTCGTGGAGTCGGTGCGCACGGAGGTCGCGGACGGTGTCCTCGTGATCACGCTCGACCGCCCGACCGCGAACGCGATCGACGTACCCACCAGTCACGCGCTGTACGACGCGTTCGCCCGCCTGGAACAGGATCCCGGCCTGCGCGTGGGAGTGCTGACCGGCGCGGGCGACCGGTTCTTCTCGGCAGGCTGGGACCTCAAGGCGGCCGCGGCCGGCGAGGCCGTGGACGCCGACCACGGACCCGGGGGGTTCGGTGGGCTGACCGAGTACCACGGCCGCAGCAAGCCGGTGATCGCCGCGGTCAACGGCCTGGCCCTCGGTGGCGGCCTCGAGCTGGCGCTGGCGGCCGACCTGATGGTGGTGGCCGACCACGCGGAGCTGGCGCTGCCCGAGGTGCGGGTCGGTCTGGTGGCCGACTCCGGCGGACTGCTCCGGCTGCCGCGCCGACTGCCCGAGGCGGTGGCCCGCGAGCTGCTCCTGACCGGACGCCGGATGACGGCCGGCGAGGCCGGCCGCTGGGGTCTGGCCAACCGGGTCGTCGGTGGAGCGGACCTGATGGACACCGCGCTGGGGCTCGCCGCCGAGATCCGGGCCGCGGCTCCCCTGGCGATCGCCGCGGTCCAGGAGGTCCTGGCCGCGACCGCCGGACTCGACGTCCGAGCCGGGTTCGGCGTGCTGCGCTCCGGCGAGCTCACGGCGTACACCCGGATGCAGCAGTCGGAGGACGCCGCGGAGGGTCCCCGTGCCTTCTCCGAGAAGCGCCCGCCCCACTGGCAGGGCCGCTGAGTCGGCGCAAAGAGACACCGGAATCACGCCGAGTCGGCGCAAAGAGGCATCGAGATCACGCCGAGTCGGCGCAAAGAGGCATCGGAATCACGCCGAGTCGTCATGTGACAACTCGGCGTTCCAGGCGATCTCCCCGGCCCGGACGACCATCACCCCGCCCAGCAGCAGCGCGCCCCCGAACAGCTGGATCGCGCTCGGGAGCTGGCCCAGCAGGAGCCACGCGAACACCACGCTGAAGAGGACCTCCAGCAGCGCCACGAACGACGCCAGCCGGGCGCCCAGCGCGCGGCTGGCCAGGATGCCGGAGACGTAGGACACCGCGGCGGTCACCACGCCGAGGGCGAGCACCGGCAGCCACCAGGCCACGTCGACGCCGTGGTACGTCGCAGCGCCCGACCCGGCCGAGAGGTCCACCAGCCCGGCGACGCCGGCCAGACCGAGCGCGACGGAGCCGACCACCAGCCCCCCGGCCGCGAGCACGATCGGGGGCAGACCGTTGTCCTCGCCGGCGGACACGACGAAGAAGAACGCGCAGCCGACCATCCCGCCGAGCGCCCACAGCACGCCGATCCCGTCCACCGACCCGACGGAGAACACGTCGAGCACCAGCAGCAGCCCGGCGATCGCCACCACCGCGCCGGTCACGGTCAGCCGTCCGGGTGCCTGGCCGTGCCGCGCCCAGAGCCAGCAGACCACCGCGACCGGTGCGGCGTACTCGACGAGGATCGCCACGGCCACGGGGAGCCGGTCGACCGCGTTGAAGTAGGAGAACTGGCACCCGGCGACGGCCACGAGGCCGAACGCCATGAGGAAGCCGGCGTTCGCCCGGAGCAGGTGCCACCGCCCACGGAGCGCGACCACGGCGGGCAGCGACAGCGCCACGG
>JBAUWD010000311.1:0-2065 GCA_049583575.1 Nocardioides sp. | reverse complement strand
GGCAAGCGTGGGAAGGCCAAGCAGGCCGCGAAGGCCAAGCAGGGCAAGGGACGTCGCGTGAGCGGCAATCCCGCCAAGGCTGCGGCCGCGGCCCGGGCGGCCCAGGAGAAGGCGCCGGCCAACCCGTTCGGCAACCCCGACGGCGAGGACATCGACTACGAGAAGGCGGCGGCCGCCCTCGACCTGCCCAAGGACTTCTCCAAGTTCCTCGAGTAGCCCCGCGTGTCCGTGATCGTGGTCGACGGCGCCAACGTCGTGGGTGCTCGCCCGGACGGCTGGTGGAAGGATCGTGCGGGTGCGGCCCGGCGTCTGCACGAGCAGCTGATGACCGCGGACGTCGACGGTGACATCGTCCTGGTGCTCGAGGGCCAGGCGAAGATGGGAGTGCCGGCCGGGCGCGACGGCCACGTGACCGTCGTACATGCGTCGCGTGACGGCGACAGCGAGATCGTCCGGCAGGCACACCGCGCCGCCGACGCGGGCCGGACCGTGACCGTCGTGACGGCCGACCGGCTGCTCGCCGCCCGGGTCGCGAAGGCCGGCTCGACCGTCGGCCCCACCTGGCTGCTCGACCGCATCGACGAATAGCGGACAGATCCTGTCCGCTCAACCCCCTACCGTCGTCGGCATGACGACGACGATCCCCGCCGCGACCACCACCGTCGACTGGCCGGTCCGCGGCCGCTTCGACCTCGCTCGTGCCATCGGGTTCGGGTTCGGCCACCGTCGACCGGCGGACGGGAGGGTGCTGCGGCTGGCCTTCGTCCTCGACGGGTACGCCGCGCACGCCGGTGTCGCGGTCACCCAGGCCGCACCCGACCGCGTCAGGTTCGAGGTGGTGGGCGACGTCGATCCCATGGTCGCAGCCGCCCAGGCCGCCCGGGTGCTGTCACTCGACGAGGACGCGACCGGCTACGACCGGATGGTCGATCGCGACCCGCTGCTCGCAGCGGCGTACGCCCTCCGCCCCGGGCTGCGCCCGCCGCTGTTCCACTCGGCGTACGAGGCCCTCGTGTGGGCTGTGCTGTCGGCACGGCGTCCGGCGCAGCAGATGCGGCTGGTCCGCGACGCGCTCGCACGCGCCCACGGGCGCGTCCTCGACGTCGCCGGTGAGGACGCGGCCGCGCTCCCGACCCCCGACCGGCTGCTCGAGGTCTCGAGCTTCCCCGGCATCCCCGACGTGAAGCTGCGACGCCTCCACGCGATCGCCGCCGCCGCCGTCGCGGGCGAGCTCGACACCGAGGCGTTGCGGAACCGTGACACGGACGCGGTGGCCGGCGACCTCCGGCGCTTCGACGGGATCGGCCCGTTCTACGCCGAGCTGGTCACGGTGCGCGCGCTCGGTCACACCGACGTGCTCCCGGCGCACGAGCCGCGAGTCGTCGCCGCGACCGCCGCGCGGCTCGGCCGCAGCGGCCTCTCCCAGGCCGACTTCGCCGAGCTGGCCGAGGCCTGGCGTCCCTGGCGCACCTGGGCCTGCGTCGCGCTCCGGGCGGCCGCCTGATCCTGCGCCGAGTCGTCGTATGACGACTGAGCGCTCGCTCACTCGTCAGCTGCCGACTCGGCGCGTATCCCGTGTCTGTTTGCGCCGACTCGGCGTCTCCGGGGCGTCTCTTTGCGCCGACTCGGCGTCAGGCGAGCTCGCCGGCCCGGCTGATCGCCAGCGAGAGCGCGCCCATCAGCTCGGCCCGCTCCCCGAAGTGGCCCGAGACCACCTCGGCGCACGCGGCCGCCTCGGGGTGGGCGTAGCGGTCGACCCCCGCCCGGATCGCCTCGACGAGGGTCGGCGACGACCCGAGAGACCCCCCGACCACGATCATCGCCGGGTTGAGCGTCGTACACAGGCCGGCCAGGACCCGCCCGACGGTGTGTCCCGCGTCGGTGAGCACACGCCGTACGGCGGTCTCGCCGCGCGCGTCCAGCGCCAGGAGTCCGGCGAGGTCGAGGGTGTCGCCGTACTCCGGACGCAGCAGGTCGAGCAGGCGCCGCGTCGAGACCTCGGTCTCCAGGCAGCCGCGGCTGCCGCAGCGGCAGACGCGGCCGTCCTCCTGCGCCAGCACGTGCC
>JBAUWD010000310.1:0-1910 GCA_049583575.1 Nocardioides sp. | reverse complement strand
GTGGAGGTGCGGATCAGCCTGCCTGCCCCCTGCGCCAGCAGCAGGGCGGCATGGGTGGCGGCGACCTGCATGAAGCCGTTGCGACCCTCGCGGTCGGCCGCGCGCTGGCGGGCGCTCATCAGCGGGTCGTCGGGCCGCGGGAACGGGATGCGGTCGATGAGCACGAGCTGGCAGGTGTCGCCGGGCACGTCGAGGCCCTGCCAGAGGCTGAGCGTGCCGAACAGGCAGGTGTGCGGGTCCCCCACGAAGAGCCGGGCGAGCTCGGGGAGCTGGGCCTCGCCCTGGGCGAGGGTGGTCAGGTGGGGCAGGCGCTCGCGTACGTACTCGGCCGCGGTCTCGGCGGCGCGACGTGAGCTGAACAGCCCCAGCGAGCGTCCCCCGGCCGCGTCGACCAGCGACACGATCTCGTCGAGCTGGGCGGGACCCAGCCCGTCGCGCCCCGGTGGCGGGAGGTGCCGGGCGACGTAGAGGATCGCCTGCCGGGCGTAGTCGAACGGCGAGCCCACGTCGAGGCCGACCCAGGGCAGCGCATGGGGGGCCGTGGACCCGACCGGCTCGACCGACGACTCCTCGTGGGTCGAGCTCGTCGCGACCACGCGCTCCGCGGGCCGCAGCCCGACGGAGGTCGCCATCGCGTCGAAGTCGCCGCCGAGCATGAGGGTCGCCGAGGTCAGCACGACCGTCTTGTCGGTCAGCAGCCTCTCGCGCATCGGCCCCCAGACCTCCAGTGGCGCGACACAGAGTCGGGGTGGGAAGCGGCGTTGTCCCGAGCTCGTCGAAGGGTCGCCCCCCTCGGTCAGCCAGAGCACGTCGGACTCGGCGACCACCGCCATCCGCTCGGCGGTGACGAAGACCTCCTGGACGGAGCCGCGGGCCTGGGTGCGGCCCGCATCGGCGTCGCCGGCGTCGGTCTCCTTGGGGTACGCCGACAGGCAGGCCCGAGCGGCGTCGCGCACGAGCACCAGGGCCTCGGCCAGGGACTCGGGCACCACGTCGAATCGCCCGGGTGAGGCCTCGGCGATCGCCGCGGCCAGGGCGTCCCCGGCATCGGCGAGGTCGTCCGCGGGTGAGGACTCCCGGTCCCCCTCCGAGACCCAGCGCTGCGATCGTCGCGCGGCCCGGTCGACGTCGGAGGCCGCCAGCTCGTCGGTCGCGGCCTGGGTCACCCGGCCGACCACCTCGTGCGCCTCGTCGACCACCACCACGTCGTACTCCGGGATCATCGGCACACCCTCGATCGCGTCGATCGCGAGCAGTGAGTGGTTGGTGACGACCAGGTGCGAGCGGTGTGCCTTGTCGCGGGCCAGCTCGGCGAAGCACTCCTCGCCGAAGGGACACCGCGCGGCCCCCAGACATTCGCGGTGGGTGACGCTGACCTGGCGCCACTCGCGGTCGGTGTGGCGCGGAGCGCCGTCGCGCTCGCCGCTGCCGCCCCCTTCGGCCTCCTGCTCGGCCCAGGCCCGCAGCTCCAGCACCTTCTTGCCCTGCGAGCCCTCGGGCGCCTCGATCAGGGCACCCTGGTCGTCGGGCACCCCTTCGCGGATGCGGTGCAGGCAGGCATAGTTGGAGCGGCCCTTGAGCACGGCGTACGACAGGCCCCCCGGCAGGAGGTCGGCCACCGCTCGGGTGACCGCCGGGATGTCACGCTCGACCAGCTGGTGCTGCAGGGCGAGCGTCGCGGTGGCCACCACCACCCGTTGGTCGTGGAGCAGCGCCGGGACGAGGTAGGCCAGCGACTTGCCGGTGCCGGTGCCCGCCTGGACGAGCAGGTGGCGGTGGTCGGTCATGGCCGACGCGACGGCCTCGGCCATCTCGACCTGGCCGGGTCGCTCCTGCCCGCCGAGCGCCTCGACGGCGACCGCCAGCACCTCACGGACCGAGGGGCTCGGGTCGGCTGGGGGGCGGGGCAC
>JBAUWD010000309.1:0-2886 GCA_049583575.1 Nocardioides sp. | reverse complement strand
GCTCGAGGGCCACCAGGCCCAGCGCCACCGGGACCGTGGCCGGGAGCGTGTCGACGACCAGGAACAGCAGGTCGAAGCCGCAGGAGAGCACCAGCACCGTCAGCGCGCCCCGGCGGCGCAGGCCGCGGGAGAGCAGCAGGCCGCCGAGTGTCGCGGCGACCAGCAGGTCCTCGTACCCGACCGACACCGAGCCGAACGCGGCGTACTGCAGCTGGGGCAGACCGGACCCCGGCGAGGCCGCGTTGATGGCGTCGTTGGGCGCCTGGAGCAGCTGGCCGAAGACGAGGTAGGCGTCGAGGGTCGCCAGCGCCACGATCGACACCTTGAGCAGCGGGGCCGGCGCCACCGCACAGAGGTACGACGCCAGCGTCGCGCAGCTGAGCGCGGTGATCGCGCACGCGGCCCCCTGACCCAGGAGGCTGCCCTGCGCCGCCCACCCGGCCGCGAACAGTGCGGCCGCGGCCAGGACCCCGAGGCGCCAGCCGACCCAGGTCGCGAGTGCGGGTACGGCGAGCACCGGCAGCGCCACCAGTGAGAGGTAGGTGAAGGCCGGCGCGAGCCCGGGGAACTGGGCGACCAGGGCGATCGTGCCCCCGAGGGAGATCGGAAGCACCCAGGCCCAGGCGCCGGACCGCAGCCGGTGCAGGAACCCGGGCGCCTGGGGCCGCGGCCCGAGGACCAGGGCGGCCTGGACCGTGATCAGGACCGCGTCGGAGGGCCAGAACGCCAGCACGGGTGCAGCGTAGGCAGACGACGGTCAGCGGCCGCGCACGGACTCGGCAGCCTCCCAGTGCTCGGGCACGCCGAAGTCGGCGACCACCGCGGGCACGGTCGAACGCTCGGAACCGGCGCACGGACAGCCCCAGCGAGCGGCCTGCACGGTCATGTGGGCCACGGCCGCCCGGCTCATCGACCCGGTGCCGCCGCCAGCGCCTCGCGGAACGCGGCAGCCGCCCCTTCCACGTCGTCGGGAGTCGTCTGCCAGCTCGTCACGAGCCGGATGCTGGTCGGTCCCATCCGGTAGAAGAGGAGGCCGGCCTCGGCCAGCGCGTCGATCGCGGGCGCGGGCAGGTCGACGAAGGCCATGTTGACGTCGACCCGCTCGGTCAGCCTCACGCCGTACGGCGCGAGCGGCTCGAGCTCGGCGACGAGGCTCGCCATCCGCGCGTTGGCGGTGGACGCGAGCCGGAGCCACAGGCCATCGGTGAGGTACGCCGTGAGCTGCGCCGACTGGAACCGCATCTTGCTGGTGACGTGACCCGACCGCTTGGTGCGGTACACGAGCTCCTCGGCGACCGCGTCGTCGAAGACCACGATCGCCTCGGCGCTGAGAGCGCCGTTCTTGGTCGCGCCGAGGGAGAGCACGTCGACCCCCGCGCGCCAGGTGACGTCGGCGGGTGCGCAGCCGAGGGACGCCACCGCGTTGGCGAGCCGGGCACCGTCGACATGCACCCGGAGCCGGAACCCGGACGCGATCTCGGTCAGGGCCGCGATCTGGTCCGGTCGGTACACCGTGCCGTGGTCGCTCGGGAGGGTGAGCGACAGAGCGCTCGGCTGGCTCTCGTGGGGGTCGCCCCACCTGACCTGCTCGAGCCTCTCGCGCAGGCGCTCGCGGTCGATGAGTGCGTCGGCGCCGTCGACGCCCTGCATCACCGCGCCGCCCCCGAGCAACGAGGTCGCGCCGCCCTCCGCGGTGATGATGTGCGCCGTCCGGTGGCAGAGCACCGACCCCCAGGGCGGGATCGAGGCCGACAGGGCCAGGGCGTTGGCGGCCGTCCCGCTGGTGACGGGGAAGACCCGGGCGGTCGGGTGCTCGAACACCGAGCGCACGACGTCGGCGAGCTGCGCGGTGACCTCGTCACCGCCGTAGGCCAGGGCGGAGCCCGAGTTGGCCGCACCGACGGCCGACAGGATCTCGGGAGCCACCCCGGCGGTGTTGTCGCTACGCAGCTCGATCGGGCCGGGCGCCTTCCTCCCCATGACCGCAGGCTAGCGACGGACCCGCCTCGGGGACGCCCGGGTCCCTCCCCCCACCTTCGGGTGGCCCGGTGCGGTCACCGGGTCCTGGCGGATGCTGCGGCCGATCTGGTGCTCCAACGGCCGGAGCAGCACCCTCGGCACGGTCGCCACCAGCGCCGCCCGCTGACCGATCAGCCCTTCGGCGGGAGCGACCGGGCGTAGCCGACCCCGCGCTCGACCCAGGCCTGGAGCACGTCGTCGTCGTCGAGCACCCCGGGCGCGACCCTGAGCCAGCCCTCCATCGGACCGCGGCCGCCCATGTGGAACTCCTCGGCGCCGTCCTCCCCGAGCAGCGCCGTGGTCTCGGCGGGGTCGAAGCGCACCAGCAGCCCGCCCCGCCCACTCGCGGACACGCTCATGTGACCGCCGACCAGGAACGCGAGGCCGCCGAACATCTTCCTCTCGACCACCGGCTGGTCACCGAGCATGCCGCGGATCCGCTCGGCCAGCTCCTCGTCGTACGCCATGCGGGGACGCTACCCGTGGCCACGGACATCGGGTCAGGGGCGGATCACGTCCTCGAGCGGACGACGGGGCGTCGACGGCGCCGGAGCGTGGGCGGCGGCCGGCCACCCGACCCGCGCCACGACCTGGGGATGGAGGGCGTCGTGGAGCACCTCGCGCCGCAGGAGCCGCCGGGTTTCGTCCAGCTCGACCACCTCGGTCGTCGGAGTCAGGGCCATGCCCTGTCGGGTCGCGTCCAGCCACAGCTCGCTGAGCGCCGACCCCGCACCCAGCCAGGCCGCGGCGTCGTCGTCGACGGTCCCGATCACGACGAGGACGTCACCGTGCTCCCCCCGCGGGTCGCGCGGGTGCTCGCGGCGGGCGAACCGGCTCGATGGCCGGTTCGGACCACCGGCCCCGGGA
>JBAUWD010000308.1:0-2134 GCA_049583575.1 Nocardioides sp. | reverse complement strand
GCCTCGGTCGTGGCGTCCCCGCCGGTGGGGGTGCCGGCGGACGCCTCGGCGTCACCGCCGAGCAGCTCACGCTCCCACTCGGCCAGCGGCTCCTCGGCACCGACCGGCGCCTCCGCGCCGGCCTCGGTCTTCACCCCGGAGCGCGCGATCAGTCCCTCGGCGACCGCGTCGGCCACGACCCGGGTCAGCAGCCCGACGGCGCGGATCGCGTCGTCGTTGCCCGGGATCGGGAAGTCGACGAGGTCGGGGTCGCAGTTGGAGTCGAGGATCCCGATGATCGGGATGTGGAGCTTGCGCGCCTCCTCGACGGCGAGGTGCTCCTTGTTGGTGTCGACGATCCAGACGGCCGACGGCGTACGGCTCATCTCGCGGATGCCGCCGAGCGACTTGTTCAGCTTGTCGCGTTCGCGGCGCATGTGCAGCAGCTCCTTCTTGGTGCGGCTGCTGCCGGCGACGTCCTCGAAGTCGATCTCGTCGAGCTCCTTGAGGCGGTTGATCCGCTGGTGCACGGTCTGGAAGTTGGTCAGCATCCCGCCGAGCCAGCGCTGGTTGACGTAGGGCATCCCGACGCGGGTCGCCTGCTCGGCGATCGCCTCTTGGGCCTGCTTCTTGGTGCCGACGAACATGATCGTGCCGCCCTTGGCGACCGTCTCCTTGATGAAGGCGTACGAACGGTCGATGTAGGCCAGTGACTGCTGCAGGTCGATGATGTAGATGCCGTTGCGCTCGGTCATGATGAAGCGCTTCATCTTCGGGTTCCAGCGACGGGTCTGGTGCCCGAAGTGCACGCCGCTCTCGAGCAGCTGGCGCATGGTGACGACTGCCATGGGTTCTCCTGTGGTGGGGAGGTACGCCCCGGGGCGCGCTCCCTCGAGTCTTCAGTTCGTTGCGGCCGGCGGTTGCCGGCTGCCCTGACGTCTGCGCGCGATCCGACCCAGCTGACGCTGGGACCGAGGATCGTCGCCCACGGGTGGTCGTCTGCCGGAGAAGGCAGGCGTCGCGGTCTGCGGACGTGCGAAGTCAGCCCCCGGAGGGACTGCTCCGAACAGCGTAGTCGAGCGCGAGTCCGGCAGCCAATCGCGGACGGCGACCCGCCAGTCGTCCACAGGCGACCCTTCCCCCGACGCTTACCACAGCCCCCGCGTCGCCGGCAGGCCGGCGCCGGGTGCCCGTTGGCAGGGTGACGCGCATGCGGACTCCTCTCCCCCTCCCGGTCCGGGCCCACGCGCATGTGCCGGGCATCGTCGTCGCGGTCCTGCTGGGCGTGCTCGTCTCTCTCGCACGGCCTGCGGGTGCGCTCGGCTCTCCGGTGGACCCGGTCCCGGTCGGGGTGTGGCCGCTGCAACCCCGCCCCCAGGTGGTGCGGGCGTTCGACCCGCCCGACACGCCCTGGGGGACGGGTCATCGCGGCGTCGACCTCGCCGGCACCGTGGGACAGGCCGTGGGCTCCGCCCTGCCCGGACGCGTGGCGTTCACGGGCTCCGTGGCGGGGCGCGGCGTCGTGGTGGTGGACCACGGCGCCACCCGCACGACGTACCAGCCGGTGAGCGCGACCGTCCGGGTCGGGGCGACGGTGCTGGCCGGCCAGCAGATCGGCACGCTCCGACTCTCCGGCTCACACTGCCTCCCCCGCGCCTGCCTCCACTGGGGGTGGCGCCGCGGCGAGGCCTACCTCGACCCACTCCTGCTGGTGGGTGGCGGGCCGATCGTGCTGCTTCCGCTCTGGCGCCCCACTCCCGTCCCGTCGAGGCCCCAGCAGCTGCCGACCGCGCCGTACGCGTCATGGGTGACGCCATTGCTGCACCTCGGACACCTCGCTGAGCGGTCGCCGCCGGTGCCGTCCGAGAGCTGGCGGTCGCCGACCACTCGACCTGCGCCGGTGCACGCGCTGGGTGCCCTGCTGCTCCCGTGACCGGCTCAGGCCCGAGGGTGCGCCTGCCGGTACGCCTGGCGCAGCCGGTCGGTGCTGACGTGGGTGTAGAGCTGGGTGGTGGCGAGCGAGGCATGGCCCAGCAGCTCCTGCACCGACCGCAGGTCGGCCCCGCCTTCCAGCAGGTGGGTCGCGGCCGAGTGCCGCAGGCCGTGCGGCCCGATGTCGGGTGCTCCCGGCACGTCGGCGATCCGCCGGTGCACC
>JBAUWD010000307.1:0-6370 GCA_049583575.1 Nocardioides sp. | reverse complement strand
AGCAGGTCCAGTGCCTGGTGGGCGGTCAGCGTGTTCAGCGGGAAGGTCGCGGCGGCCTCGGGCGCCACTCCCGCGGGTGCCTTCGCCACCGCCTCGGCCGGCAGTACGACGTGCGAGGCGAGGGCACCGGTGGGTCCGACGAACTCGTCGCGCAGACCGACGACCGCGTCGCCCACCGACCAACCGGTGACGTCGTCGCCGACCCCCTCGACGGTGCCCGCGAGATCCCAGCCCAGGCCGAGCGGGAACGGCTCGCCGATCATGCCGGCGAGCCCGCCGGCCCGCATCGCGAGGTCGATCGGGTTCAGGGCGGCGGCGCGGACCGCGACCAGCACCTGTCCGGGACCGGGGGCCGGGGTCGCGATCTCGACGACCTCGAGCACGTCGGGTCCGCCGTACCTCCGCTGGATGACGGTGCGCATGGGTCGACTCTCCTTCGGTGTGGCTTCGGTTGACTCCGCCACCCTAGGAAGAGCTACTCTCTCTTGGTAAGTAGGCACCTGAAAGTGCGTAACCCACCGAACGGAGTCCGGCGATGCCCACGATGACGGCCGCCCAGCGGCGCGAACGCGAGCGGCTCAGCTTCAACGTCTTCCTGGCGCAGTGCCCGAGCCGGCAGCTGCTCGACCGACTCTCCGACAAGTGGGTGGGCCTGGTGATCTGCGCGCTCGAGGCGGGGCCGCGCCGCTACAGCGAGATCGCGCGCGACGTCGCGGGGGTCAGCCAGAAGATGCTGACGCAGACCCTGCGCACGCTGGAGCGCGACGGGCTCGTCGAGCGTGAGGTGACGCCGAGTGTGCCGGTCCGGGTCGACTACCGGCTCACCGGGCTGGGCACGTCGCTGCTGCCCGTGATGGACGCCGTGCACGCCTGGGCCGAGCGCCACATGGACCAGGTCAACGCCGCACGCACGGCCTACGATCAGGCCTCCTGAACCCGCTCCACCTCAGGCTCGCCCGCCACGACCTCGACCGGGGGCGGGCCGCCACGCACCACGAAGTCCCGCTGCCGGATGAGCGCCAGCGACGCGACTCCCGAGGCGAACGCGGTCACCGCCGCGATCATCGTGATGTGGTTGAGCGAGTCGACCACGGCCGACGTCCCGACCTGGTGGACCAGGTCGAAGGCCTGCTGCCCGACACTCGGGCCCTGGGCCTGGGTGGCGGCCTGCTGGGCTCCCTGCGCAGCGGCCTGCACCTGGCCGCCGGACAGGGCCGCGGTGAGTCCGTCGAGCGCCTGGCTGGGAACCTTGCCCGCGAGCTCGGGTCGGGCCGCATCGGCGACCTGTTGGCTGAAGATCGAGCCGAGCGCCGCGATGCCCGTGGCGATGCCGACCTGCCGGAACGTCGAGTTCACGCCGCTCGCCATGCCGGCCCGGGCGACCGGGACGACGCCCACAGCCGTCGACGCTAGCGGCGGGTTGATCATGCCGATCCCGACGCCGGCGACCAGGAGGCCGGGGATCAGGTGGGTCCAGGAGGAGTCGTCCTTGATGCCGTAGAGAAGCAGGAGGCCCACCCCGAGGATCAGGAAGCCGGGGCCGATGAGCCACTTCACCGGCACGTGCTCGGTGAGCCGGCCGGCGATGGCGGCGGCGAAGAACGACGCTCCGGACAGGAAGAGGAACCGAACGCCGGTGTCCACGGCCGAGTAGCCCAGGACGTTCTGTACGTAGATCACCAGGAAGGTGAGCAGCGAGAAGATCGACGCCGAGACTCCGAACGCGGCGATCAGGCCGCCCGTGAAGGTCGGCTTGCGCAGCAGGCCCAGGTCGAACATCGGCTTGCGCTGCATCGCCTGGCTGGTCACGAACACGACGAGGAGCACGGCCGAGGCGACCAGCGACCAGACGACCCTCGACTCGCCCCAGCTCGTCTGTCCGGCCTCGATCAGCCCGTAGACCAACGCGCCGAGCGCCAGCGAGAACGACACGAACCCGAACCAGTCCGGCCGGCCCGCGTGCGGGTCCTTCGACTCGAGCACCCGCAGCAGGGAGACGGCGAGCGCGACCAGGCAGATCGGGATGTTGACGAAGAAGATCCAGCGCCAGGACAGACCGCTGGTGAGAGCGCCACCCAGCACCGGCCCGATGGCCACCGCCACGCCGGTGGTCGCCCCGAAGACGCCGAACGCCGTACCGCGGTCCTTGCCGTGGAAGGCGCTGGCCAGCAGGGCGAGGGCCGTGGAGAACATCGCCGCGCCGCCGATGCCCTGGAAGGCCCGCGAGACCTGGAGGAACAAGATGTCCTGGGCGGCACCGCAGGCGATCGAGCCCACCGTGAACACCACCAGCCCGATCACGAAGACGCGGCGGCGGCCGTACAGGTCGGCCAGCGATCCGGACGTGAGCAGCAGGGCCGCCAGGCTCAGGGCGTAGGCGTCGATGACCCACTGCAGGTCCGACAGGTTGGCGTCGAGCTGACTCTGGATGTCCGGGAGCGCGACGTTCACGATCGTGATGTCGAGCAGCAGCATGAAGACGCCGAGGCAGACGGCCGTCAGCGTCCACCACTTCGGGTCGCGACCGGCTGCTGCGCCCTGCTCGCCCGAGCTCGCGAGGGTGTGGTCCTGGGTCATGGTCGAGTTCCGTCCTGCCGGCAACAATCGTCAAGGGGTTAATGATTACGTGGGGTACGATACGCGCGCTAGGTCATCCGTCAAGCGACTAACGATTGAGCTGGTGATGAACATCCACGAGAAGGCCGCGGGCCAGAGCCGCACCATGCTCCCGGCTCTGGCGGAGCTGCCCGGTCACCTGGTGTGGAGAGCACGGGCGAAGGTGGTCGCCGCTCTCGAGGAGGCACTTCCCGACCCCGTGGACATCCACGCGTACGCCGTCCTGCTCGCGCTGGCGGACGGCGGGACCAGGTCGCAACGCGCCCTGGCGGACACCGTGGCGGTGAGTGGTACGACGATGATGCGCGTCGCCACGGATCTCGCCGCCCAGGGCCTGGTCGAGCGGGTGCGCAACCCCGAGGACCGCCGCTCGTACGCGCTGACGCGCACCGCGGAGGGCGCCGCCGCCGCTCGCACGTGGCGCCGCTACGCCGAAGAGCTCGAGGACTCGATCACGTCGGGCTTCACGGTGCGCGAGCGCGAGGACCTGCGCACGCTGCTGCTCCGTGTCGTCGAGCCGGACCTCGCGCCGGACACGCCGGAGGCGCTCCGCGGGAGCATCGCCTTCCTGGTCACCCGGCTCCACTTCCGCATGCACCGGGACTTCCAGTCCGCCCTGGTCCCGATCGGGATCGAGCCACCGCACTTCGGCATCCTCACCGCCCTCGAGGAGACCGGGCCGATCTCCCAGTCCGAGGTGGCCCGCCACTTCGCCGTGAGCGGCGCCCACATGGTGCAGCTCATCGACGAGCTCGAGCACCGGGGGCTGGTGGCGCGACGTCGACCGGCGACGGACCGGCGGTCGCGCCTGATCGAGATGCTCCCGGCCGGCGGCCACGTCCTGGACGAGGTGACGTCGATCGCCGACCGGTGCGTGGCCGAGCGCTTCGCTCCGCTGTCGGCCAGCGACTCGCGCCGACTGATCGAGCTGGTGCGCCGCGTCGTCACGGCGCCGTGACGCCCGGCGCACCGGTGCCGGGTCGGACCCGGTCGAAGTCGCGGATGATTGGCGGGCGCCCGACCACGCCGGGTAAGTTGGGGGACACGAATGTGGCCCCAGTCACACCCTTGGCGTACGCCGCACCATCCCCGCGACGTACGCCGTTCCGAGCAGCAGGCCAGGCGGAGACCCCGCGAGCCCCTGAACCAGAGGAGCAACCGTGACCCAAGCAGGCTTCGGCCCCGACCTGGCGGAGGTCTTCGGCCCCGCCCACCAGGACGGCGGCAGCGAGCTCGTCCAGCTGCTCAGCCCCGAGGGCGAGCGCGTCGAGCACCCCGACTTCTCCTTCGGCGACGACCTGAGCCCCGACCAGCTGGCCGAGGCCGTCCGCGGCTTCTTCCGCGACATGACCCTCACCCGGCGCATCGACGTCGAGGCCACCGCCCTCCAGCGCCACGGCGAGCTCGGCATCTGGGCGCAGCTGCTCGGCCAGGAGGCCGCGCAGATCGGCGCAGGCCGCGCGCTCCGTCCGCAGGACTACGTCTTCCCGACCTACCGCGAGCACGGCGTCGCCTACTGCAGAGGCGTCGACCCGCTCCTGCTGCTCGGCCTCTTCCGCGGCGTCGACCAGGGTGGCTGGGACCCTCGCGCCAACAACTTCGGCCTCTACACGATCGTGATCGGTGCCCAGACGCTCCACGCCACGGGCTACGCCATGGGGATGCAGCGCGACGGCGTGGTCGGCACCGGCGACCCGGACCGCGACGCCGCGGTGATCGCGCACTTCGGCGACGGCGCGTCCAGCCAGGGCGACGTCAACGAGTCGTTCATCTTCGCCGCCTCCTACAACGCGCCGGTCGTGTTCTTCTGCCAGAACAACCAGTGGGCGATCTCGGAGCCCATCGAGCGGCAGACCCGGATCCCGCTCTACCAGAGGGCTCTCGGCTTCGGCTTCCCCGGCATCCGCGTCGACGGCAACGACGTCCTCGCGACGTACGCCGTCACCCGGGCAGCTCTGCAGCGAGCCCGCGACGGCCAGGGCCCGACGTTCGTGGAGGCGTACACCTACCGGATGGGTGCCCACACCACGACCGACGACCCGACCCGCTACCGGCTCTCCGACGACGTCGAGCGCTGGAAGCTCAAGGACCCGATCGCCCGCGTCCAGGTCTACCTCAAGCGCAACGGCATGGCCGACCAGGACTTCTTCGACGCGGTCGCGGCCGAGGCCGACGACCTCGGTCACCGGCTCCGCGAGGGCTGCAAGGCGATGCCCGACCCGCAGCCGATGAGCATGTTCGACCACGTGTACGCCGAGGAGACCGAGGAGCTGCGCATCCAGCGCGAGGGCTTCGCGTCGTACCTCGACTCGTTCGAGGGAGCTCGCTGATGGCCTCGACAAGCTCGACCGGCGCGGTGAAGGTCACCCTGGCCAAGGCGCTCAACATGGGCCTGCGCAAGGCGATGGAGGACGACCCGAAGGTCCTGCTCATGGGCGAGGACGTCGGCAAGCTCGGTGGCGTCTTCCGGATCACCGACGGGCTGCAGAAGGACTTCGGCGAGGACCGCGTCATCGACAGCCCGCTCGCCGAGTCCGGCATCGTCGGCACCGCGGTGGGCATGGCCCTGCGCGGCTACCGGCCCGTGGTGGAGATCCAGTTCGACGGCTTCGTCTACCCCGCGTACGACCAGATCGTCTGCCAGGTCGCGAAGATGTGCTTCCGATCGCAGGGCAAGACCCCGCTGCCGATGGTGATCCGCATCCCGTTCGGCGGTGGCATCGGTGCGGTCGAGCATCACAGCGAGTCGCCGGAGGCGCAGTTCGCGCACACGCCCGGCCTCAAGGTCGTGGCCTGCTCCAACCCCGTCGACGGCTACTGGATGATCCAGCAGGCGATCGCCGCGCCCGACCCGGTGATCTTCCTCGAGCCGAAGCGGCAGTACCACGCCGACAAGGCCGAGCTCGACGACACCGCGACGCCCGACCCGCTGTTCAGCTCGCGCGTGGTCCGGCAGGGCAGCGACGTCACGCTGCTCGCCTACGGACCGACCGTGAAGACCGCGATGAAGGCGGCCGAGGCGGCGTCGGGCGAGGGCACCTCGCTCGAGGTCATCGACCTGCGCACCCTGTCGCCGCTCGACATGGCGCCCGTCTACGAGTCCGTACGACGTACCGGCCGAGCCGTGGTCACCCACGAGGCCCACGTCAACCTCGGCCTGGGTGCCGAGGTGTCGGCCCGCATCACCGAGGAGTGCTTCTACTCCCTCGAGGCGCCGGTGCTGCGGGTGGGCGCGTTCGACACGCCGTACCCGCCGTCACGGATCGAGGAGGACTACCTGCCCGACCTCGACCGCGTCCTGGACGCCGTCGACCGCACGCTCGACTTCTGAGGAGAACGCGCATGGCCGAGTTCAAGCTGCCCGACGTCGGCGAGGGTCTCACCGAGGCCGAGATCGTGACCTGGAAGGTCAAGGAGGGCGACACCGTCGTCATCAACCAGATCCTGGTCGAGATCGAGACCGCGAAGTCGCTGGTCGAGCTGCCCTCGCCGTTCGCCGGCGTCGTCCAGAAGCTGATGGTGCCCGAGGGCGAGACCGTGCCGGTCGGTACGCCGATCATCGCCATCGGCGACGCGCTCGATGCTCCTCTCGAGACTCCGCCCGCCGAGCAGACCGAGTCCGACCCCTATCTCGGCATGGCCGAGAGGGCGGGCGCCGCCGAGGTCGCTCCCCAGCCGGACATCGACCTGTCCAACCCGGCCGCGAGCGGCGGGGGCGAGGGCGAGTCCCTGGTCGGCCGCAACAAGGCCGACC
>JBAUWD010000306.1:0-8218 GCA_049583575.1 Nocardioides sp. | reverse complement strand
GGCCGAGACCCCGAGCAGCGCGAGTCCGTTGGCGAGCACGATCCGCGTCGCGTCGACCAGGGTGAGCCGCGCGCGATGGAGGTCCGACGGCTCCTCGTCGCCCATCGGCAGGACGCGGCAGCTGTCGTAGAAACGGTGGTACGACGCGGCGGTGTCCTCGAGGTAGCGGGCGACGCGGTGCGGCTCGCGGAGCGTGGCGGCGGCGTTGACGACGCGCGGGAACTCGGCCAGCGCGCGCAGGAGCTCGCCCTCCTTCTCGTGCGCGAGCAGCTCCGGGTGGGCATCCGGCTCGAGGCCGAGATCGGCGGCGTTGCGCAGGATCGAGGAGACCCGGGCGTGCGCGTACTGCACGTAGAACACGGGGTTGTCGCTGGTCGCCCTGGTCCAGAGGTCCAGGTCGATGTCGAGGTTGGTCTCGAGCGAGTTGCGCACCAGCGCGTAGCGGGCGGCGTCCGTGCCGATCGCCTCGACCAGGTCGAGCAGCGTGATGATGTTGCCGGAGCGCTTGCCCATGCGTACGACGGAGCCATGGCTGAGGAGGTTGACCATCTGACCGATGATCACCTCGAGGTTGACCCCGGGCTCGTCGCCGAAGGCCGCGCACAGGGCCATCAGCCGTCCGACGTAGCCGTGGTGGTCGGCGCCGAGGAGGATGATGCAGCGGTCGAACCCGCGCTCCCGCTTGTCGAGGTAGTACGCCGCGTCGCCGGCGATGTAGGCGCCGTGACCGTCGGACCGGATGATCACGCGGTCCTTGTCGTCGCCGTACTTCTCCGTGGCGAGCCAGACCGCGCCGTCCTTCTCGTAGATGTTGCCCAGCTCGCGCAGCCGGGCCAGCGCCCGGTCGGTGGCGCCGGACTCGTAGAGGTCGTTCTCGTGGAACCACACGTCGAACGGAACCCGGAAGTCGCGCAGTGTCTGCTTGATCTCCTCGAACATGACGCCGACGCCCTCGGCCCGGAAGAGCTCCAGGGCCGCGTCGTCGGGCAGGCCCGGCGCCTCGGGGTGCTGGGCGACGACCTGCGCGGCGATCTCGGCGATGTACTCGCCGGGGTAGCCGTCCTCGGGCGTCGGCTCGTGTCGGCCGGCGGCCAGCAGCGACCGGCTGAACCGGTCGATCTGGGCACCGTGGTCGTTGAAGTAGTACTCCCGGGAGACGACGTGGCCGATCGCCTCGAGCAGCCGGGCCAGGGTGTCGCCGACCGCCGCCCACCGTGCGCTGGCCAGCGTGACCGGCCCGGTCGGGTTGGCCGAGACGAACTCGATGTTCACCTTGAGCTTGCCGCCCGCCTCGGAGCCGCCGTACGACGCTCCGGCCGCGACGATCTCGGACGCGACCTGGCCCTGGGCCCCCGCGTCGACGGTGATGTTGAGGAAGCCCGGGCCCGCGACCTCGACCGCTGCGATGCCCTCGGAGGTCCGGAGCGACCCGGCCACGAGGCCGGCGAGGTCACGGGGCGCCTGCCCGGCCTGCTTGGCCAGCTGCAGTGCGACGTTGGTGGCGTAGTCGCCGTGGCCCTTCTGCCGCGGGCGCTCCACGGTGACCGTCTCGGGCACGCCGCCGGGCAGCGTGATCGCGCCCTCGGCGGAGAGGTCCGCCAGGGAGGCGACGATCAGGTCGGAGAGCTGCTCGGGGGTCACCCGGCAAGGGTATCGGCGTGCCCGACCGGCTCTCGCAGCACTTCCAGCAGCCGGATCACGTACGCGCGCCCCGTGCCCCGGCCCGTTTTCGCCGCCGTACGCCGCGCCGGTATCGTCGTCCCCACCTGGGCCCCCGTAGCTCAGGGGATAGAGCACCGCCCTCCGGAGGCGGGAGCGAAGGTTCGAATCCTTCCGGGGGCGCCGTGCGAGACGTCAGCCTGACCTGCGCGTGTGTGTTTGGCCACTCCAGTCGACAACGCGCCTGAGACCCACGTGCGCAACAGGAGGTCGAGTCTCCGGTGGTTGAGGAGGTCGCTCAGCGACCGTCTCGAAACCACACCTTGTCGGCCGCGCAACGGGGAGTTCGTTCGACCGCCGGCACACGCCGCGGATTGACCTGAAGGGACCTCACTGCGTTCGGCACACGTCCGCGCCATGGTCGATGCGGATGACGAGGCCCTTCGCGGAGCTGTTCGTTGATTCGGTAGAGCACCCGGTAGGTGCCCCGGCGGGCTGAACGGATGCCGGTCAGATTGCCGCGCCGGGGCGTGCCGACGCGATCGGGACTCTCCAGCAGCGCGCCGGTGAGCAGCTCGATGACCGGTGCGGCCGGTGGTGGTTGTACGCCTCGACGAGGGCGTCGAGGAGGAGCTTGAGTTCGGCGATCGTGGTGGGCTGGCTGAAGACACCACCCGGGGAGCCGCATCTCCTGCGGTGCTGTGGCCGGTTCTGCGGTGTTGTGACGGCAGTTCCGCGGTGATGACCCCGCGTTACCTGGGTGCCCGCCGGGTCAGGCGTCGATGGCGGCGGGCTCGGAGCCGGTGCCGACCTCGATCTTGCGGGGCTTGGCCCGCTCGGCGACGGGGATGGTGAGTCGGAGGACTCCCGCGTCGTAGCCGGCCTGGATCCGGTCGAGGTCGAGGTTGTCGCCAAGAACCAGCTGGCGACTGAAGATCCCGGCTGGGCGCTCGGAGGCCAGCATCTCCCAGTCACCGTTGCGGGCGACCCGCTCGGCGCGCACCGTGAGCACGTTGCGCTCGACATCGAGGTCGATCGACTCGGCCGCGACGCCGGGTAGGTCGAACTCGAGGTGGAACACATCACCTTCCCGCCAGGCGTCCATCGGCATGACGGCCGGCCGGTTCGTGGTGCCCGGAGTTGTGCCCAGGAGTTGGCTGGCGAGGCGGTCGAAGTCGCGGAACGGGTCCGTGGTCCGAAGAAGCATCGGGTGCTCTCCCTTCTGGGTGTATCGAACGTTATAGGTTTTATGTAGCGCGAAGTTCAGGTACTGTCAAGCCTCGCGGAAGGAGACCAGCTGTGGAGCCGCGCACGCCGCCCGATACGCGCGGGATGTTCGCGATCTCGGTGGCTGCTGAGCGCGCCGACCTTCCGATCCAGAACCTCCGCGTGTACGAGCGTCGGGGTCTGCTCGAACCGGCCCGCACCCCGGGCGGGACCAGGCTCTACAGCGAGGCCGACATCACCGTGCTGCGCCGGATCGCCGAACTACTCGACGACGGACTCAATCTCGCAGGGATACGCCGGGTCTTGACGCTGGAGAACGAGATCGCACACCTTCGCGCGAGCTTGCACGCAGATCGGTAGAGGCGTCGTCGTCGTGGTCGCGCGGGTCCAGGCCAAGCACGACACGACCCGCCTGGCCAGTTCGCTGAGCTCCCCTCAGAGATAGCCGACCACGTCGCCGGTCGCCGGCGGCTCCCCGGCCGCCTCCGCGAAGGCGGTCAACGCATCGACCAGGTGGCGCAGCTGTCCCGGTGGCATGGCGGCAGCGATCTCGGCGATCGTCCGGCGCCGCACCGCGGTCACCTGCTCGACCAGATCCCGCCCGCGCTCCGTGAGGCTGATGACCACCTCGCGTCGGTCGCGGGCGTTCTCCTGCCGGGTGACCAGGTCGTTCGCCCTGAGCCGGTCGACGCTGCGCAGCGCGGTCGACGGCTGCACCTTCAGCCGCTCGGCCAGGATGTTCAGGCTGCTCGGGCCGTGCGTCTCGAGGACGACCAGGGTCCGGAACTGGGGCACGGTGACCAGGTCGTCGACGCCGGCCAGAGACTGCGCGGTGACGCCGAGGAGCGCCCGGGACGCGGTCAGCAGTGCGGTGACGAGGTCGTCCAGCTGATCGTCCGACAGCCTCGCCGTCGATCGACCGGATCGCCGACCGGAGGGAGGGCCGGGTCGATTTGCGTTCACCATGCAAGTATTGCATGATGCAAGTCGTGGCAAGTCGCGTCGAGGTGTCGGTCGCGCGAGCCGGATGGGTCACGGTCGCACGGCCGCGTGCCGAGCGTGCGGTGACCGCCGTCCGCTCCAGTCACGGTGGTCTGGTCGCCCTGGCGCTCGTCGTCGGGGCGGGTGCCGGACTCGGCGCGGTCGCCTTCCGCTGGCTGATCAAGGAGTTCACCCTCGTCCTGTCCGGTCACGCCGACTACGCCGCCGTGCCCGGCTCCGCACACCCCGCGCTCCCCGGCGTGGGTCGTTGGTTCCTGCTGGGTGTCCCCGTCGTGGCGGGGCTCGTGTACGGGCCACTGGTTCACTTCTTCGCCCGCGAGGCCCGCGGCCACGGCGTCCCCGAGGTCATGTACGCGGTGGCCCGACGCGGTGGGCGCATCCCTCCCCCGGTGGCGGCGGTGAAGGCCCTGGCCTCGGCCATCTGCATCGGCGGTGGCGGCTCGGTCGGTCGCGAGGGCCCCATCGTGCAGATCGGGTCCGCTCTCGGATCCACCGTGGGACGCGTTCTTCGCGTGCCCGAGGGTCGGATGCGGGTGCTGGTCGCCTGCGGGGCGGCCGGCGGGATCGCCGCGACGTTCAACGCGCCCCTTGCGGGGGTGTTCTTCGCGATGGAGCTGATCCTGGCCGACTTCGCGGCCCAGTCGTTCGGCATGGTCGTGCTCGCCGCCGTCACCGCGAGCGCCATCGGACGGGCGATCCTCGGCAACCAGCCGTTCCTGGCCCTGCCGACCTTCACGGTCCAACACCCGTCCGAGTACCTCTACTACGCCGCGCTGGGCCTGGTCGCCGGATGCGTCGGCGTCGGGTTCACCCGGGTCCTCTACCTGATCGAGGACGCCTGCGACGCCATCTGGCACGGTCCGGAGTGGCTGCGGCCGGCCGTCGGCGGCCTGGCCCTCGGTGTCCTCCTCCTGGTGCTGCCCCAGATGTACGGCGTGGGCTACCCCGTGCTCGGCAACGCCGTCAACGGGAAGTACGCCGTCGCCTTCCTGCTGGTCCTCCTCGTCGGCAAGATGGTCGCCACGTCGCTGACCATCGGCATCGGGGGGTCCGGAGGAGTCTTCGCACCGAGCCTGTTCATGGGCGCCATGCTCGGCTCCGCGTTCGGGGTGGTGATCGGTCACCTCGTCCCGGAAGCCGGCCCGCCCGGCGCCTACGCGTTGATCGGGATGGGCGCGGTGTTCGCGGGCGCCGCCCGCGCGCCCATCACCGCGGTGGTCATCATGTTCGAGCTGACCGGCGAGTACACGATCATCCTGCCGATGATGACCGCGATCGTCCTGGCCACGGGGATCGGCCATCGACTGTCCCGGGACACCATCTACACCCTCAAGCTGCGTCGGCGAGGAGTGCACCTCGGGTTCCGGGAGACCATCGCGCCGGGAGGACGGGTGCTGGTCTCGACGGTGATGGAGCCGGTCCCGTCCCCGATCGGCCCGGACGTCGCCCTCTCCGAGGTCGCGATCCGGCTCGCCCGCATCCGCTACGGCGTACTGCCCGTCGCGCGCGACGACGGCATGTATCTCGGGGTCATCACGGCGCGGGCCGTCAGTGAGGCGCTCTCCGACGGGCGGCACGAGGCCACCCCCGCCGAGCTGCTGATCGAGCTCCCCTCACTCGTGCGTGCGGACACCGACGTCGCCGACGCGATCCGGGCCCTGGACGCGAGCGAGTGCGGCGCGGTTCCGGTGCTCGCGGCCACCGGCTCGGAGGTCGTCGGCTGGTTCGACTACAAGAACGCCCTCGCCAGTCTCGAGCCGACCCCCTCCCCCTGAGCGAGGGCTCGAGTCCTTCCCGCCGGGGCGCATCCGTCGGTCGGGATCAGCTGCCGCGCACGACCTGGGAGGAGACGAGACGGCGGTGGATCTGGGCGGGCGTCCAGGCGAAGTGCACCCACTTCTTGTCGGAGAACATCCGGGTCTGGTCGCTGGAGTACGGCGACGTCGGGTCCTCCGACTGTCCGTAGGTGAGGATCGTGTGCACGCTGACCCTGCCTCCGGACCGGAAGGCGACCGCCTGGATGTGCGACGAGCCGTAGGTCACCGGCCGGTAGCGGTGCTTGTTGGACCTCGGGTCGTGCGACGCGAGCGCGTTGGCGTTGCCGGCCGAGTCGCCGGACCCACCGCCCAGCGGGATCGGTGGTGCCCCACGGTCTCCGGCGACCTGCAGGGAGCCCCACCGGGCACTCAGGTCGACCTTCGCCTGATGCAGCGCGGCGATGGCGTCCGACATCGCCTTGACCACGGCGTGGGAGCGGTACTTCAGGCCACGCGGCGTGGAGAGCGGGTGGTGGTAGTTGAACGGCACCTTCCAGACCCCCGTCGTCGGCACCCGGGCCGCGAAGGCGTCGAAGATCTCGTAGCCGACGGAGCCCTTGTTGCTGTGGCCGTCCCAGGCCGCGAGGATCTTGCAGGCGTGCTTCTTGCCGGTCCTGGCGCACGCCTTGTCGAGCGCACCACCGACACGCATGACCTCGCCCGCCCGCACCCGGTTCTGGTACTCGCTGGCGCGCAGGGTGCGGGGAGACTCCAGGCGGCCCTTGGCCAGCCCGTCGCGCCCGGCGAGCCGATCCATCACGTAGGCGTCGACCATCCGGGTGCGCATCGTGCGCTGGCAGCGCTCGCAGCCGATGATCGAGGCATACCCCTCGAGCGGTGACTTCGGGTTGGGCAGCCAGTACGAGTCGTTCGCGTTGGTGACCCAGTCACGACGTACCACGGAGGGCAGGTGGTGCGGGCCGAAGATGCCGGGCCGCTCGGCGCCGGCGTCGGTGCGCCACCGGCAGCCCGAGTCGGCGCGGTAGCCGTCGAGACCGGGCAGGCCCGCCAGGCTCTCCAACACCCTCCCGACCGGGGTCAGGCATCGCTCGACCACGGCGTCGGGCACGTTGGGTACGACGGAGTGGTCGGCGTAGAGCACGTGCCCGGCCCGGTCGGCCGCGGTGGTGTTGACCCAGGGCATCCCGCCGCCGGCGTCCTGGCGCTTGAGCAGATCACGGACGTTGTGCGCCTTGCCCATGTCGAGGAACGTGTCGAGGGTGCGCAGCTGCTCGGCGTTGGCGTCGCGGATGGCCCAGAAGCTCGTCGTCGTCCACGGCATCAGGATGGTCGGCGCGTTCACGACGAAGCCCTGGGGCGTGCGGTAGAGGTCCTCGGAGACGTGGGTGATCGAGCCGTCCTGGTGGCGAACGGCGATGCTCACCACGTCGTGCTTCAGCTGCTGGGTGCCGTGGTCCGTCGAGTAGGAGAGCCCGCCCAGATAGGTGTACTGGTACGGCGTGAAGCGGTAGGCCGTGGAGACCGTGTGGCTCCACGCGACGTCCTTGTTCCAGCCGATGTTGACCACCGGCGAGCCGATCAGCGACGCTCCCGCCACGTCGTACTTCCCCGGGATGGTGAGCTGCTGCTGGGTGAACCGGTAGCGGCCGACCCAGGGGAAGTGCGGGTTGCCCAGCAACATCCCCTTCCCGGTCGTGGTGTCCTTGCTGCCCACCGCGGTCGCGTTGGACCCGAAGGCCGGGCCGCGGTCGCGACCCAGCCCCTTGAGCAGCGCCGCCCGGTCCACGGCCCGCGGGTCCGTGGGCACGGCCGTCGGCTTCGCTCCCGGTGGCGGCGGCGAGGCGGTCACGATCGCGGGGACGAACTGCGCGTCCGAGGCGTTCAGGTTGGCGATGTAGACGCCGTACCAGATGTCGAGCGGCGTCACCTTGTGCTTCAGGTACGCCGCCCCGCGGCACTCCGGGTCGGTCACCTTGTTCGTCCTGACCCACTTGTTGATGCCGGCGGCGTACCCCCTGACCAGCTTCCGGGACTGCTTGCCCGGCCCCGCCACGGGGTCGGCCAGCAGCTTCTCGACGACGTGCCGGTCGCGTAGGTCGGTGACGAAGGTGTCCACCTGGAGGTTCGTGGCATTGATGGCCGTCTGGTCGTCGTAGCGACGGTTCGCGCCGAAGTAGCGGGACCGCTCGCCGCGGCCGGTGAGGAAGGTGTCGGCGAGCGTGCAGATGGAGGACTCGGCCGCGGCGTAGCCGGATCCGAAGCCGAGACTCCCCCAGCTGTCGGCGGTGATGTGGGGGATGCCGTGGGCGGTGGTCCGGATGGTCGCGCGATAGCGCGGCGTCGCCTTCGCCGCACGGCCGGTCGCGACGCCGCCCTCGGCAGCGGGCGTGACCTGCAGCGACAACCCGGCGAGGAGGAGACCGGAGGCGACGGCGACGAGGGCTCGGGACACGGTGGGCATGCCGTGATCATGCCCGACTTCGGCGCCGAGGGGCAGACCGCCCGGCCGTCGCCACCTCCGACCGGGCAGCTACGCCGGACCGGGGTCGCCC
>JBAUWD010000305.1:0-4025 GCA_049583575.1 Nocardioides sp. | reverse complement strand
GTACCGGAGAGGTCGCAGCAGATCTTCCAGAGCGACGCCGCGGCGCTCGAGGAGACCAAGCGTGGCGACGGCGCCACCCTCGCGGTGCGCTTCGCGGTGGCCGGCGACCTGGCGGCCAAGCGACTCGTGGTCCTGACCGGCCCGGGGCTCCGGGCCCAGGGCAGCTGGGTCGCCCTCGGCCTCCCGGCGCACGCCCAGACCCCGGCCGCGGCCGAGCTGCTGCGCTTCATCACCACGCCACGCGCGACCCAGGCGATGGTGCGGGGTGCCGGGGTGAACGTCGGGCGCTTCCGCCCGGCCGTCCACGTCACCCTCTGGAGCTGATGCCGTGGGCGCGGCCGCCAGCGAGGCCTACTCGGTGGTGATGGCGTCGAGTATCCGGAAGCGGGCTGCGCGGCGGGCCGGGAAGACTGCGGCGATGCTGCCCACGAGCACCGACAGGGCCACGAAGATCGCGAGCTGGAGCCACGGGATGGACAAGGTGCCGACGCCACGGTCGGCCACCGACCGCTGCAGGACGACCCCGAACGCGATGCCCATGGCCACGCCGAGGACGGCGCCCAGGGCCGAGATCGCGATCGACTCCAGTCGCACCATGCGGCGGAGCTGTCGCCGGCCGAGGCCGATGGCACGGAGCAGGCCGACCTCGCGGGTGCGCTCGATCACCGAAAGCGCCAGCGTGTTGGTGATGCCCAGGACGGCGATGACGATGGCCAGGCCCAGCAGCGCGTACACGATGGACAGCAGGGTGTTGATCTGGGCCTTCTGCTCGTCCAGGAACTCCTGCTGGTTCTTCAGGGTGACCGTCGGGTTGCCCTTCAGCACCTCGTCGATCTCGGCGCGGACCCGCGACTCGGAGGCGCCCGGCGTCGCGGTCACCAGCACCACCGCGTCCTCGGGGGTGAACCCGCCCGCCTTCAGCTGGGCGGTCGTCAGCACCAGGTCGGAGCCGATCGGTCCGCCGGACGCGTAGATGCCCCCGACGACGTACGTGTGCGTCCCGGAGGGGAACGAGACCTCGAAGCGGTCACCGATGCCGAGGTCGCGGCCGGCGGCCCACCGGCTGGCGACGAGGACCCGGTGGACACCGAGCCCATCCGGGACCCCGGCACTCATCGGCAGGCGGAGCGCACCGTCGAGGAACCCCGGCCCGACGGCGGTGACGGAGACCTGGTGGCCGTCGCTGCGCCCCGTAGCGGCCCGGGCCACTGCGGCGGTCCGTACGCCGTCGAGCTTCCTGATCTCCCTCGCGTAGACCGGGGAGAACGGCTGCTGGGTCACGTTGGACACCACGAGCCCGGCGGTCAGCGACCCGTCGATGGCCTTGGCGGTGCTGACCTTGGCCGACTGTCCCAGGATCGACATCAGCGCCACCAGCGCGAGCCCGATCATCAGAGCGCTCGAGGTGGCCGCCGTACGTCGCGGATTGCGCAGGGAGTTCTCGGTGGCCAGGTCGCCGACGATCCCGAAGGCGCGGTGGTAGACGGTGCCGAGCCCGCGCAGGACCGGCTGCCCGATGACGCTGGACGTCAGGGAGACCCCGATCAGGACCACCAGCATCCCCAGGCCGGTCAGGGCCAGTCCATGGCCGACGACGCCGGTGCGCCCGGCAACCATCAGCCCGATGCCACCGCCGAGCAGGGACGCGCCGGTCCACATCCGACGGCGCAGCGACGACTCGGGGACCGACACGTCGTCGCGCATGGCCTCGACCGGCGAGACGCGTCCTGCTCGGTATGCCGGCAGGAAGGCGGCCAGGGCGGTGACGGTGACGCCCACGGCGTACGACACCAGTACGGTGCGGGGCTCGAGCGGCATGCCGGCCTTGCCGAGGTCGAGGCCGATGGCGCCGAAGAGTGCCTTCAGGCCGTGCGCCAGCAGGTAGCCCAGCCCGATCCCGACGGTGGACCCGAACACACCCACGACGCACGCCTCGGCGAGCACCGAGACGTTCACCTGTCGCTTCGAGGCTCCCATCGCGCGCAGCAGCGCCAGCTCGCGACCCCGCTGCGCGACCAGGATGGAGAAGGTGTTGACGATCAGGAAGGCGCCGACCACCATCGCGATGCCTGCGAACACGAGCAGGAAGGTGTTGATGAACCCGAGGACCGTGGCGATCGACCGCTCGGTCTCCTGGGCGACGTCGTCGCCGGTGCGGGCCTCCACGCCCTTCGGGAGCACCTGCTGCACCTCGTCACGCAGGCGCGCCTGCGACACTCCGGGGGCGGCCCGGACGGAGATCCCGCTGTACACGGGCCGGCCGTCGAAGAACAGGTCGCGGATCGCCCGCAGGTCGAAGATGGTCAAGGTCGCGCCGACCAGCCCGCCACTCGACCCGAACCGCACCAGACCGGTCAAGGTGGCGTGGCGCACGGGTGGGTCGCCCGGCGTCGCCAGCGTCACCTCGTCGCCGATCCGGTAGCCCGCCTTGCGGGCGGCGTCCTCGTCCAGGGCGATCTGGTCGACGCCGACCGGGAGGCGCCCCTGCGTGAGCGTGAGGATGCGGTCACCGGCGATGGCCGTCATGTCCGTGTAGTTGAAGGCCAGGCCCGGCGGTCCGTTCCCGCCGACGAGCTTGCCGTCAGCGCCGATGACGAACACGCCCTGCACCTCCGCGGTCCCCGAGACCTGGGCTGCGTCGGGGATGGCGCGGATACGGCGCATCAGCGACGCGGGCAGCGTGCGCGAGTCCGTCCCGATGCTCTCGACGTCGATCACGCGGTGGGGCGCCACCTCCACGTCGGCCGTCGTCCCCTTGACGATCCCGTTGAAGGCACCGCTCAAGGAGTCGGTGAACACGAAGGACCCGGCCACGAAGGCGACCCCGAGCACGATGGCGAACGCGCTGAGGGCGAGCCGCAGCTTCCGGGCGAGCAGGTTGCGCAGGCTGACTCTCCACATGGTCAGCCGCCCGGCGTGGCCACTGCGGTCAGGGTCGTGCTCAGCGGCTTCATCTTCTCCAGCACCTGGTCGGTCGTGGGGTCACGGAGCTCGTCGACGACCTTCCCGTCGGCCAGGAACACCACCCGGTCGGTGTACGACGCGGCGGTGGGGTCGTGGGTCACCATCACGATCGTCTGGTGATAGTGGTCGACGCTCATCCTCAGGAACGTGAGGACCTCGCGGGAGGCCAGGGAGTCGAGGTTGCCGGTGGGCTCGTCCGCGAACACGATCTCCGGGCGAGACACGAGTGCGCGCGCGCAGGCGACGCGCTGCTGTTGACCCCCGGACAGCTCGTTGGGACGGTGGCCCAGCCGGTCTCCCAGGCCCACCGCGTCGATGACCGTGCGGAACCACTCGCGGTCCACGCGGCGCCCCGCGATCGCCAGCGGCAGCTCGATGTTCTCCCGCGCGGTGAGCGTCGGCACCAGGTTGTACGCCTGGAAGACGAAGCCCACCTTGTCGCGTCGCAGCCTCGTCAGCTCCTTGTCGCCCAGCCGGGAGATGTCGACGCCGCCCAGCACGATCTGCCCGGCGGTCGGCGTGTCCAGGGCGGCCAGGCAGTGGACCAGCGTCGACTTGCCGGATCCGGACGGTCCCATCACGGCGGTGAACTCGCCGGTGGCGAAGTCGAGCGAGACGCCGTCGAGAGCCGCGACCAGCGCCTCCCCCGCGCCGTACTCCTTGCGCAGCCCCACCGCGCGCGCGGCCGCACCCGACGTGACCGTCGTCGTGTCCATGACTGCCCGCTTCGCCACGTCGTCCTCCCCGCCTCGGTGGGCGCCCAGGTCGCGCCCCGGCAACGGATCACCGCCCTGCGCACCACCCACGACACCGCATCACGACCACCTCTCGTGAGAGACGAAGGTCCCACCGTCGTCCGCCGGCAGTCCCGCAGTCCCGAGCCGGGCTCGGCGGCGACGGCTCAGGTACGTCGTGTGTGGCGGACGTCACCGTTGGGGAGACGTGAGGTGTCCCATCGGTGGTGGTCGTGGGCTCGGTGGTGATGGAAGGAGCAGAGGAGGACGCCGTCGGCGAGGTCGGTGCGGCCGCCCCGGGAGCACGGCCGCGCGGCGCGCCGGACC
>JBAUWD010000304.1:0-2903 GCA_049583575.1 Nocardioides sp. | reverse complement strand
CCGTCGGGCCGGACAGGGACGCACCCGAGGAGCAACGGGAAAGGCGTAGTCGGATGATGCGTACGCGTCCGCTGAAGGTGGCGCTGCTGGGCTGTGGGGTCGTCGGCTCAGAGGTGGCGCGCATCATGACGACGCACGCCGACGACCTCGCGGCCCGCATCGGCGCGCCCGTCGAGCTCGCCGGAGTGGCCGTGCGCCGGATCGACGCGCCGCGCGAGGTCGCCGTACCCGAGGGACTGCTGACCACCGACGCCGCCGGCCTCGTGGCGCGCGACGACGTCGACGTCGTGGTCGAGGTGATCGGCGGGATCGAGCCCGCGCGCTCCCTGATCCTCGCCGCTCTCGAGAACGGCGCCAGCGTCGTCACCGCCAACAAGGCCCTCCTGGCCGAGGACGGGCCGACCCTCTTCGAGGCCGCCGAGAAGGCGGGCCGCGACCTCTACTACGAGGCCGCCGTGGCCGGCGCGATCCCCATCCTGCGGCCGCTGCGCGAGTCGCTGGCCGGCGACCGCGTGACCCGCGTGCTCGGCATCGTCAACGGCACCACCAACTTCATCCTCGACAAGATGGACACCACCGGCGCCGGCTTCGAGGAGGCCCTGGAGGAGGCACAGGAGCTCGGGTACGCCGAGGCCGACCCGACGGCCGACGTGGAGGGCTTCGACGCGGCGGCCAAGGCGGCGATCCTGGCCAGCCTCGCCTTCCACTCCAGGGTCACCGCGGCCGACGTCCACCGCGAGGGCATCACCGACGTCACGGCCGCCGACATCGCCTCAGCAGCCGAGATGGGCAGCGTCGTGAAGCTGCTCGCGATCGCCGAGCTGGTGCCGACGAGCTCGACCGACGAGGCGGGTGCGGACGGCGTCTCCGTCCGCGTGCACCCCGCGATGATCCCCAGGTCGCACCCGCTGGCCAGCGTGCGCGAGGCGTACAACGCGGTCTTCGTCGAGTCGGAGGCTGCGGGCCAGCTGATGTTCTACGGCCCGGGCGCGGGCGGCGCGCCGACCGCGAGCGCCGTCCTGGGAGATCTCGTCACCGTCGGCCGCAACCGCCTCGGTGGCACCCGCGGGGCCGGTGAGTCGTCGTACGCCGACCGCGTCGTGCTGCCGATGGGCGAGACCCGCACCCGGTACCACATCGCCATCGACGTGGACGACCGCGCCGGCGTGCTCGCCGAGATCGCGACGGCCTTCGCGCAGGAGGACGTCTCGATCCAGACGCTCCGGCAGGAGGGGCGTGGTGCGGACGCCCAGCTGGTCGTCGTGTCCCACGACGCCACCGACGCCCAGCTCGCGCGCACCGTCGAGCGCCTCCGAGGTCTCGGGTGCGTCCGCGAGGTGACCTCGGTGATGCGCGTGGAGGGCATGACCGAATGAACCTCGACGAGCGCGACCCGGTCGCCGACCGCGATCCCGACGACCTGCCGCACGCAGGTGCGCGACAGTGGCGCGGCGTGATCGCGGAGTACCGCCCGCTGCTCGACCTGATTCCGGACGACCTCGAGCCGATCACCCTGCGCGAGGGCGGCACGCCGCTCGTGCACTCCGCCTGGCTGTCCGAGCGCACCGACGCCGACGTGTGGCTGAAGGTCGAGGGCGACAACCCGACCGGCTCGTTCAAGGACCGCGGCATGACCGCGGCCATCTCGGTCGCGCGCCACGACGGCGCACAGGCGGTGGTGTGTGCGTCCACGGGAAACACCTCGGCGTCGATGTCGGCGTACGCCGCCCGCGCCGGCCTGACCCCGATCGTGCTGATGCCCGAGGGCAAGATCGCGGCCGGCAAGATGGCGCAGGCGATCGTGCACGGCGCGCTGATCGTGATGGTCCGCGGCAACTTCGACCACTGCCTCGAGCTCGCCAGACAGCTCTCGTGGAGCTACCCCGTCTGCCTGGTGAACTCCGTCAACCCGGTCCGGATCCAGGGCCAGAAGACCGCGGCGTTCGAGGTCGTCGACTTCCTCGGCGACGCGCCCGACGTCCACCTCCTGCCGGTCGGCAACGCCGGCAACATCACGGCGTACTGGCTGGGCTACGAGCAGTACGCCGCTCTCGGTCGCACGACGCGCAGGCCCCGGATGCTCGGCTTCCAGGCGGAGGGCGCAGCTCCACTGGTCACGGGTGACCCGTTCCCCGATCCCGAGACGAAGGCGACCGCGATCCGTGTGGGCAACCCCGCGTCGTGGAAGCAGGCCGAGGCCGCCGCCCACGAGTCGGGCGGTCGGTTCCGAGCGGTGAGCGACGCGCAGATCCTGGCCGCGCAGTCCGAGCTGGCCCGGCGCGAGGGAGTCTTCGTCGAGCCGGGCTCCGCGGCGGGCGTCGCCGGCCTGCTCGCCGACCTCGAGGCAGGAGAGTCCTACGCGGGTCTGACCGTCGCGATCACGGTGACGGGGCACGGACTCAAGGACACCGCGACCGCGCTGGAGTCAGCCGGCGACCTGGTCGACGCGGTGATCGACGCCGACGTCGAGCAGGCGGCGGCGGCGGCAGGGCTCCGGTGACCTACGTCGTCGGGCCGGTCCGGTTCGACGTTCCCGCGACCTCGGCCAACCTCGGCCCCGGCTTCGACGCGCTCGGCCTCGCCCTCGAGCTGCGCGACGAGCTCACCGCCTCCGTCACGGAGTCGGGTCTGTCCGTCGAGGTGCACGGCGAAGGATCCGGCGCGCTGGCGGTGGACGACTCCCACCTCGTGGTCCGTGCCATGCGCATGACGTTCGCAGCGCTGGGCGTGCCGATGCCCGGCCTGCACCTGGTCTGTCACAACGCCGTGCCCCAGGCACGGGGTCTCGGCTCGTCGTCCGCGGCGATCGTCGGCGGCGTCCACCTGGCGCGGGCGCTCGTCGCCGGAGGGCCGGAACAGCTGCCCGACCTCGAGGCGATACGGCTGGCCGCGCGGCTCGAGGG
>JBAUWD010000303.1:0-5814 GCA_049583575.1 Nocardioides sp. | reverse complement strand
CCGGGAGGTCGTCGCGGAGTGCGGCCTCCAGCCGCGCCTCGCCCTCGCGCGCCGAGGTCAGGGCCGCCTCGACCTCCTCGCGCCGCTCGACCAGGATCGTCTCGTCGGCGAGCTCCTGCTCGAGGGCGGCGCGGGCCGTGACCAGGTCGTCGGCGATCAGCCGGGCACGGGCGTCGCGCACGTCGGCCTGTACGACGGCCGCGCGGCGCGCCACCTCGGCCTGTCGGCCGAGCGGCTTGAGCTGGCGTCGGATCTCGCTCAGGAGGTCTCCGAGCCGGGTCAGGTTGCCGTCCGTCGAGTCCAGCTTCCGGAGCGCCTTCTCCTTGCGCTTGCGATGCTTGAGGACACCGGCCGCCTCCTCGATGAAGCCGCGACGGTCCTCCGGGGTGGCGTGCAGGATCGTGTCGAGCTGGCCCTGACCGACGATGACGTGCATCTCGCGGCCGATGCCCGAGTCGCTGAGCAGCTCCTGGACGTCGAGCAGGCGGCACGGCGTGCCGTTGATGGCGTAGTCGGACCCGCCGGAGCGGAACATCGTGCGACTGATCGTGACCTCGGCGTACTCGATCGGGAGCGTGCCGTCCGCGTTGTCGATGGTGAGCAGCACCTCGGCCCGGCCGAGCGGCGGCCGGCCCGACGTACCGGCGAAGATGACGTCTTCCATCTTGCCGCCGCGCAGGCTCTTGGCGCCCTGCTCGCCCATCACCCAGGCGAGGGCGTCGACGACGTTGGACTTGCCCGAGCCGTTGGGGCCGACGATGCACGTGATGCCGGGCTCGAGCTGCAGCGTGGTCGACGACGCGAAGGACTTGAACCCCTTCAGGGTCAGGCTCTTCAGGTACAACGGAGCTCCTCCGGGCGCGACAACGGTCGGACTGCAGGCGCAGCGGGTGCCGACGGGGAAGTGCAGCGTCGCTCACCCTACCCAGCCGCTCCGCGGATCCCCGGCACCTGGCCGGGTGTCGCCGCGCCCGGACGCCGCCCGGTCAGCGACGGCGCAGGCGGTCGCGGAGGATCAGCAGCTGCTCGCGCTCGGCATCGGTGAGGGAGTCCATCCCGGAGGCGCTGATCTTGTCGAGCAGGTCGTCGAGGGCCGCCTGGTCACGCGAGACGGGAGGAGTGGGTGCCGGCTGCCAGGGCCCCGCAACGACGGTGCCGCCTCCCGCCGGAGCGGGGCCGGGGCGTCGTGGCCGCTTCGCCGGGCGGGTACGCCGTCCCAACGACATCCGCGGGACCCACGTCAGCTCCGCCACCAGACCGAGCGAGCGGGCCAGGACGGCCGTCAGGAGCAGCCCCAGGAAGAGGTTGATCAGCAGCAGCCAGTTGCGCTGGCCGAGGTAGTTGACCACGTCGAGCCCGATGATCACGGCCGCGATCACCCATCCGGGGATGTTGAAGAAGAACCGGCGGCGGGGGTACTCGGCGATGAACGTGAGCAGCACCATCAGCTGGATCTGGTTGAGGGAGTACAGCACGTCGTACCCGAACGGCAGGACCTCGACGACCGCGACCCACAGCAGGCCGAGGCCAACGGTCAGCACGCCGAGGAACCACAGCATCCGCCGCTTGCCGAGCTGTACCTCGATCTCGTTGCCGAAGTACCAGAAGAAGAAGACGGCCAGGATGTCGAACAGGCCGAACCCGAGGGGGTAGGAGACCGGCCAGGTGACCAGCCGCCAGACCTGGCCGTTGAGGACGGAGTCCGGGTCGAGCAGCAGGTGTGTCTGGACGGGCTTGCCGATCGGCTCGACCGCGTAGTCGACGAGCGAGACGATGACGAGGGCCACGACGAGGACGACGGTGGTGAACTCCAGGCTCCCCAAGCGGAACCAGCCGTCGCCGGGCCCGCGCTCGGGCCGCGCCATCCCCCATCGCATGCTCACGGGCACACGCTAGCGGGCCGATGCGTGCTGCGGGTGGGTCTCCCCCGCCGACCCGGACCGAAGGGGCCGCCCGTGCGGGCGACCCCTTCGTGTGCCGTGAGCCGGGTCAGAAAGCCCCGGTGCCGTTCGGCGTGCCGAGCCCGGTCGGACCGTCCCACCCGGCGCGGGCATGACACCACTGGGTGGTGGGGCAGGTGCCGTTGCTCCCGCTGGTGATGTCGAACAGGTTGCCCGGGTGGGCGTAGGGCGTCGCGTTGCTGTAGTCGGAGCCCGCCAGCGCGTAGACCGACGCGATGATCGGCGACGACTCGCTGGTGCCGCCGTACTGGGACCAGGTGGACTTCCTGGCCGACGTGGGCGCGTAGACGCTGAGCCCACCGGTGTTCGGGTCGGCGGCGGCCGCGACGTCGGCCATCGCCCGCTTGGCACAGCCGGTGTCGAAGCTCGCCGCGGCCGCGATCGCCGCGTTCAGGGTCGAGCAGCCCGAGCCGGCGCCGCTCCACACCGTCTCGCTCACGCGAGTGGTCCCCGACATCTTGAGCGAGGTGCCACCGACCGCGGTGACGTAGGTCGACGAGGCCGGGTACGAGCCGCCCTGGTAGCCGTTGTCGCCGGTCGAGGCAGTCACCGCGATGCCGGTGTGGTGGTAGTACGAGCCGTACGACGAGTCGGCCGCGTCACCCCCGCCGTAGCTGTTGGAGATCGCGACCACCCCGGCCGAGGCGGCCGCCGTGTTCACGGCCGTGCCGAGGTTGGCGAACGACGTCGACCTCGCCTGGACGACGAGGATCTTGCACGAGGGACAGGTGGCCGAGACGGCGTCCACGTCGAGGGCCTGCTCCTGGTCCCAGCCGACGTTGGTGCGCGGCAGGTTGGTACCGCCGTTCTGGTCCCGGATCCTCAGGCAGCCGTTCGCCGTGGTGCACGCGGGCATGCCGTACTGGGAGCGGTAGATCGTCAGGTCGCGCTCGAGGTTCGGGTACCCGTAGGCGTCCACGATGGCCACCGTGCGACCGGCCCCGTCGGTGCCGTTCAGGCCGTAGGCGGCCTTCAGCTGTGCCGGCGACAGCGCGGTCGACAGCGGGCCCGAGGCGTGCGGAACGGCCCCTCTGCTGTCGACCATCACCTTCGCGAGGCAGGTGGCATGACCGGCTGCCGGCGTCTTGGCGCACACCCGCTGGGCATGGAGACCGGGCAGACGGGTGAGGTGTGGAACGGAGGCGTCCGCCGACGGCGCGCTCGCCGTCAGTGCGGTGACCGCGAGGGCGCCGGCCCCGAGGAGGGCGGCCATGGATCTCTTGCTCACGAGTGATGCTCCTGGTGGTCGGCCGGTCCCCGCCGGGGCACGCGCCCCGACCGGCTCACCTGGAGGCTGTCGCACGGAGCCCCGCCTGTACACGCCCTCGGTCCATCAGGTTTTCGCAACGCAGGTTCTTGCAGGCCACGGCGTCCGTGGGACCCGTTCAGGCACTCCGGGTGGCGTCGGCCACCTGGTCGGCGTGCGCGATGTGACCCAGCGACCTCCAGATGAGCACCAGCGCGATCCCCGACCCGACGAAGGCGCACCAGAAGGGCGCGGTGAGTCCCCAGACGGCGGCGACGACGCCGCCCAGCATCTGCCCGACCACGAGGCCGGCGAAGACCCCGACCAGGTAGGCGCTCCCGACCCGACCCTGGAACTCCGTGGGTACGGCGCGTTGCCGCACCGACTGCGAGAGCGTGCCCCAGACGAAGGCGTAGGCACCGAACCCGAACATGATCACCATCACCAGCCAGTCCGAGCGGTTCACCGCGAGGGCGACGTACATGAACACCTCGAGCGTCAGGCAGGTGCGCATCAGCGTGGCCAGCGGGATGTGGCGCTCGAGCCAGCCGAAGTACGAGGTGGAGAGCAGGCCGCCGGCCGCCGCCATCGTGGCCATCAGGCCGTAGCCGACCTCGGACATGCCCAGCGTGCGCGTCGCGTAGAGCACGAGCACCGACCAGGCGGCCCCGAACATCACGTTGAACGTCACGATCACCAGGGCGAGGGTGCGGACCGCCGAGTGCCCCATCAGCCACCGGAGGCCGTCGGCGATGTCGCGTCGCAGATGGGTGTCGCGCGCGTCGCGGACCCCGCCCTTGGGAGTGGCGATCCGCCAGACCAGCACCACGCCCAGGGCAACCGCGACGGCCTGCGTGACGAAGGGCAGCGCCATCCCGACGGCGAAGAGGAAGGCACCGATCGGCGGGCCGGCCAGCTGGTTCATGGCGATGAGGCCCGCCTGCAGGCGTGCGTTGGCGATGCCGAGATCCTCGCGCGGCACGAGCATCGGCAGCAGCGTGCGGGTGGTCGTGTCGGCGAAGACCTCGGCCACCCCGATCAGGAACATGGCGACCAGGACGACACCGATGTCGACGTGACCGCTCACGATCGTGACGCTCAGCAGGAACAGGACGACGGCCTGGAGTCCGTCACAGACCACCACCAGCAGACGCCGGTCGAGCCGGTCGGCGAGCGCCCCGGCGTACAGGCCGAAGACGAGCCACGGCAGCCGCTGCAGTACGCCGGCCAGGGCGACGAGGAGCGGGTTGTGCGTCTCGGACGCCACCAGCAGGGGGCCGGCTGCGAGAGCCAGCCCGTCGCCGGCGTTGCTCACCCACGACGACGCGAGCAGCCAGCGGAAGCTCCGACCGAGGCGCTCGGGGGCGACCCCTTCCATGATCCGGAGCCCGAGAGTCACCACAAGAACGTGAGACTAGCCCCGGAGGAGGGCGGGCGGCAGGCCTGCGGACCCCGTCAGTCGCGCCGGGGGCCGCGGCACCCGCGACCAGGAGGTGGATCCGGGCGGGCATCGGTGGTTCTCGCCCCACGGGCGAGGTCGTCGAACCGAGGTGGTGCCGGGACCCTTGCGGGTCAGACCGGCTGCATCTCCAGGTGCTCGGGTTCGAGATCGAGAACCCGGGCCGCCTCGGCCACGGCCAGGCGGTCGTTCTCCTCCATCAGCCGGGTGACGAGCGCTTCGAGCTCACCGATCCGGACACGGAGCTGACGGTTCTCGGCGGCCAGCCGGAGCGGAAGGCCGCGGTCCTGCTGGAGATGGCCCATCAGAGCCTTGGCCATGGATAGAAGCCTTCCGACGTGGGGGACCCGCCGTGATCGCGGCGCCGTCTTCAAGAGTGACACCCGAAGTCGTCCCGGTCAATCTCGCGGCGGCATCCGACGGGCGCGCGGGGCGGGCTGGCAGCGTGGACAGAAGTACGACGACCGGTTCATGAACTCGACCCGCCGGATCGGTGTGCCGCAGCGATGACACGGCAGACCCTCGCGGCCGTAGGCGCGCAGCGACCGGTCGAAGTAGCCCGACCGCCCGTTCACGTCGACATAGAGTGCGTCGAAGCTGGTGCCGCCCTCGGCCAGCGCGGCGCCCATCACGGCACGCGCCTCGTCGAGGGCGAGCCGTACCTGGACCGGACGCAGCCGCTCCCCCGGTCGCTCACCGTGCAGCCCGGCCCGCCACAGCGCCTCGTCGGCGTAGATGTTGCCGATGCCCGAGACCAGCGTCTGGTCGAGCAGCAGCCGCTTGATGCCCGCCGAGCGGGCGCGCACCCGGTGGACGAAGGCGTCGTCGTCGAACGCGGGGTCGAACGGGTCGCGGGCGATGTGGGCGATCTCGGGTGGCAGCTCCGCGCCGCCCTGGGAGACGGCCAGGGCGCCGAACATCCGCTGGTCGACGAACCGCAGCTCCTTGCCGCCGAGGTCGAAGCGCACCCGGAGATGGGGCTCGTCGGGACGGCCGGGATCCCGGACCACCAGCTGGCCGCTCATGCCGAGATGGCCGAGCAGGGCGTCGCCGTTGTCGAGGGGCAGCCAGAGGTACTTGCCGCGTCTCCGGGCGGCGACGACGCGGCGCCCGGTGAGCGCTGCGGCGAAGCCGGCGGGGCCGCGGAC
>JBAUWD010000302.1:0-6076 GCA_049583575.1 Nocardioides sp. | reverse complement strand
GGTCCGGCGCGTCCACCAGCATGGCCGTCGCCTGCGGCAGCTCCACCAGCGCCGAGGCGGGCACCACGATCGAGACGACCGAGGCGCCGTTCGGCTCCGACCGCAGGTCCACGCGCACGCCGTGGCGCTGCGCCAGCAGGTCGACGAGGTGGGACGACGTCGACTGCCGGGAGTCCTGCGGTCCGCCCTGGTGGAGGATCTCGATCCGCAGCGCCTCACCCTCGCGTGCCGTCGTGACGACGACCGCCGAGTCGGTGGACGCCGTGAGTGCCTGGTCGAGCATCTCGGTGACCAGGTGCACCATGTCGGCGGAGGCGGCTGCGGTGACGTGCTGCGCCACCGTCACCTCGATGTGGACGCGTGGGTAGTCCTGCACGGACGACGCGGCCGCGTGCAGCACGTCGTCGACGGTCAGCTCCGCGCACGGCCGACCGGCCGAGCCGTCGGTCAGCAGGCGCAGGCTGTCCGCGTGGCGGCGGGCCTGGGCGATGAGGTGGTCGATCGCGAAGAGCTGGTCGAGGCGGCCGGGCTCGGTCTCGTCGCGCTCGAGCGAGTCGAGGAGGGCGTGCTGCTGCTCGAGCAGGCCGGCGGTCCGCAGCGCCAGCTCGGCGTACATCTCCTCGAGGCGAGGAGCGCGTGCGGTGGGCGCGGCCACCTCGGCCTGCACCGGCGCGGCATCGGCTATCCGCGGATCGAGCACTCTGCGCGCGACCGCGCGAGCCCAGATCCCTCTGCTCTGTCGAGCGTTGGTCGGGTCGATCATCAAGCACTGCGTGTTCTTCATCGGTCCCCCCGGACCTGCCAAGCCGCATGGCGACCGAGCGGCCGTCCATGACAGGGCCCGAGTCCCCCCGTGGTCACCAGGCTGTCACGCCGTCAGCGCGTTGTCCTGATTTCGCGGAATTTGGTGAGACCCACAGGCGAAACGGCTCTGACGTCGTTGACGAGTCAACTGATTCCAGCGCACGGTCCTCACCGCGAGCGCAGGAAGGTCCCGAAGTGGGGGACGGTGAACGCGATGCGGCCGCGCTCACCGGAGAAGATGAGGCCCTTCTTGAGCAGTGCATCGCGCGCCGGCGAGAGGGACTGCGGCTTCTTGCCCAGCACGGCTGCGACCTCGGCGGTCGGCACCGACTCGACCTCGTCGAGGACGCCACCCGACCCCGTCAGGTCAGATGCGGCGTCCGCCATGGCCCGGAGGTACTCGCGCTCCCCCGGCGTCGCCCGCTCGTAGCGCGATCCGAAGAAGCCGACCGCGAGCTCTCGCTCCGCCTCCGGCCCGGCGACCGCGACGTCGGCGGCGGTGATCGGCGAGCGGGGAGCCAGGTCCCAGACGGTCTTGCCGTACGCCTGGATGAAGTACGGGTACCCTCCGGTGGCCGCGTAGAGCGCCGCCAGCGCCTCCTCGTCGTACGACGCGCCCTCGGCCTCGGCGGGCACCCGCAGCGCGTGGTCGGCGGCCGCGCGGTCGAGCCGGTCGATCTGCTGGTAGCCGAAGAGGCGCTCGGAGTAGGACTTCGCCGCCGAGAGCACCATGGGGAGGTGGGGCAGGCCGGCGCCCACGACGATCATCGGCAGCCCGGACTGGCTGATCTCGTGGCACGCGGCGCAGAGGGCCGAGACGTCGGGCGGCCGCAGGTCCTGCATCTCGTCCACGAACACCGCGATCCCGCGGCCCTGGTCGGCGGCCAGACCGCCGAGGTCGGAGAACAGCTCGACGAGGTCGATCTCGACGTCGCCGGAGTCGGCCCGCCCGCGCACCGCAGGTGCGTCGATGCCCGGATGCCACTGGTCGCGGAGCTTCGCGCCGGGCCCGGCGTCACGCTGCGCGAACGACCGGATCACGCCGAGCACGTGGGTGACGGACTCGTCGTCGGGATGGCCCAGCTCGCGGGCCGCCTGGTGGAGCGCGGAGGACAGCGGACGACGCAGCCCCTGCTCCGGCCGGGCCTCGAGCTTCCCCGTGCCCCACCCGCGTCGTACGGCGGCGGACCGCAGCGCGTTGAGCAGCACGGTCTTCCCGACGCCACGCAGCCCGGTCAGCACCAGGCTGCGCTCGGGCCGGCCGTGGGCGACCCGTTCCAGCACGACGTCGAAGGCCCGCAGCTGCGCGTCGCGCCCGGCGAGCTCCGGCGGCCGCTGGCCGGCGCCGGGCGCGTAGGGGTTGCGGATCGGGTCCATGACCGGACCGTATCGGGGCTTCTGGCCGATTCCGTAGACATCGGCCGGGCGTCGACCCGAGGTGGACTTCTGCGGACACCTTCGATCCGACTCGGAGACTGTTAGTACACTTGAACTAAATGACTGCCTCGAGACCTGCGGCCCTCGGTCCCCGCTACAAGTGGATCGCCCTGTCCAACACGACGCTCGGCGTCCTGATCGCGACGATCAACTCCTCGATCCTGCTGATCGCGCTGCCCGACATCTTCCGGGGGCTGAAGATCGACCCCCTCGCCCCCGGCAACTCCAGCTACCTGCTGTGGCTGATCATGGGCTACCTCGTCGTCACGGCCGTGCTCGTGGTGACCTTCGGCCGCCTCGGCGACATGTACGGCCGCGTGAAGATGTACAACGCCGGGTTCGCGATCTTCACGGTCTTCTCGATCGCGCTCAGCGTCGTCTGGCTCACGGGCACTCCTGGCGTGCTCTACCTGATCATCATGCGCATCCTCCAGGGCGTCGGCGGCGCGCTGCTGATGGCCAACTCCAGCGCGATCATCACCGACGCCTTCCCGGCCGACCAGCGCGGGCTCGCCCTCGGCCTCAACATGGTGGCCGGCATCGCCGGGTCGTTCCTGGGCCTGGTGATCGGCGGCGTCCTCGCGCCCGTGGACTGGCGCCTGGTGTTCCTGGTCTCCGTGCCGTTCAGCCTCTTCGGTACGGCGTGGGGCTACCTCAAGCTGCGCGACCTGAGCCCGCGTCGCCACCACGTCATGGACTGGTGGGGCAACGCCACCTTCGCCGTCGGCCTGGTCGGCGTGCTCGTCGCGATCACCTACGGCATCCAGCCCTACCGCGACCACATCATGGGCTGGACCGACCCCTGGGTGCTGGCGTCGCTGATCGGCGGCGTCACCCTGCTGGCCGTCTTCTGCGTGATCGAGACGCGGGTCGACCACCCGATGTTCCACCTCGACCTGTTCCGTCTCCGCGCCTTCTCCTTCGGCAACCTCGCCAGCCTGCTCGCGGGCCTCGGACGCGGTGGCCTGATGTTCATCCTGATCATCTGGCTGCAGGGCATCTGGCTGCCCCGGCACGGGTACTCCTTCGAGTCCACCCCGCTGTGGGCCGGCATCTTCATGCTGCCGATGACGCTGGGCTTCCTGGTCGCCGGCCCGCTGTCCGGCTGGCTCTCCGACCGGTACGGCGCACGCTGGTTCGCCACCGGGGGGATGCTGATCGCGGCACTCAGCTTCGTGTGGTTCGCCGTGCTGCCCGTGGACTTCTCGTACTGGGCGTTCGCCACGGCGCTGTTCGCCAACGGCTTCGGGATGGGCCTGTTCGCCTCGCCCAACCGGGCCGCGGTGATGAACGCCCTGCCCGCCAACCGGCGCGGGGTCGGTGGCGGCATGAGCACGACCTTCCAGAACACCTCGATGGTGCTGTCCATCGGCATCTTCTTCTCGCTGATGATCGCCGGCCTGGCGAGCTCGCTGCCCGCGACGATGCAGTCGGGCCTGACCGCGCACGGCGTACCGGCGGCTCAGGCGCACGCGGTGGCCGGGCTGCCGCCGGTGTCGGTGCTGTTCGCCTCGCTGCTGGGCTACAACCCCGTGCAGTCGCTGCTGGGCAGCCACACGCTGGCCCAGCTCTCGCCCGGCGACGCGTCGTACCTCACCGGACACACGTTCTTCCCCTCGCTGATCTCCGGTCCCTTCCACGACGGACTGGTGGTGGCCTTCGCGTTCGCGATCGCCGCCTGCCTGGTCGCGGCCGCGGCGTCGTGGCTGATGGGCGAGAAGTTCGTGCACGCCGACGACCAGCACGAGGTCACGATCGACTTCGCCCAGCCCGAGGTCGGCGCACCCGAGGCCGAGGCCGTGCGGCCATGACGTCGCCCGATCCGCGACGCGGGGCTCGACCGGCTCGTCCTGCGGGAGCCGACCTGACCGGCCTGGCGGCCGAGGTGCGGACCGAGGTGAGCCGGCTCGCCTACCACCTGCGCACCCCGGCGACCCGCTCGGGCATCACGCCCACCCGGCTGGCTGCGCTGGCCGCGGTGGCTCGCCACCCGGGTGGACTCCGGCAGGGCGACCTCGCCGAGCTGATGAACGTCTCGGCGCCGAGCATGACCCGACTGGTCGAGGTGATGTCCGAGGCGGGGTGGATCGAGCGCGAACGCGATCCGGAGGACCACCGGGCCGTGCTCCTCGTGCTCTCGCCCGTCGGCCGGAAGACGCTCGAGACGCTGCGCAGCGAGTCGGCCTCGGTGCTCAGCAGCGACCTGGCCGACCTGACCGCTGCCGAGCGCGCGACGCTCGAGGCCGCCGTACCGGTGCTGCGCAAGCTCGCCGACCGCCACGTCGAGAGCCCGCGCGCCTGACGGTCCCCGGCGCGGTCAGGCCATCACGCTCACCACGTCGACGTAGAAGCTGGTCGGCAGGGTGTAGTCGTTGACCGCCTGGAACTTCAGCGTGATCGTCTGCCCGGCGTACGCCGAGAGGTCGACCGACGTGGCGAGCCACGAGCCCTTGGGCGAGGCGTTGCTGTAGGACTTCAGAGTCGTGCCGTCGGCCTGGATGTTGAGGAAGTCGTACGCCGCGGAGCCGCTCTCCGCCGTCGAGATGTAGGTCCGCAGGGTCAGGGTCTGCGACGTCGCGCCGGTCGGCACCGTGACCTGCTGGGTGGCCGACTGGGTCGACGAGGTCGTCCCGCCGACGAGCAGGGAGTGCGTCCCGGCGTAGGCCCGCGTGGTCACGACGGACGCGCCCGACCCGAGGCTCCAGAAGGAGTTGCCGGACTCGAAGCCGCCGTTGGTCACGCGCTCGGACGGCGTACCCCCGCCACCCCCGCCGCCCGTGGCCGAGCCGCCGGCCAGCCACTGCGTCGCGTTGAGCGCCAGCACGGCGTCGGTGCCGGCCGGGTCGTCCCAGCCGTCGAAGAGCGTGTTGCCGGACTGGCCGGTGCCGTCGTCGATGGGCGAGCTGTCGCCCCAGTAGGCGACCCGACCGGCCCCGAAGGAGCTGGTGGCGAATGCCGCGCCCGTCGTGCCACTGGGAGAGAAGCCGGTGCGGAAGACCTCGCCGCGGACCGCGCCGTTGTCGGCAGGCCTGAGGGTGGCCGTGGTGCCGCCGCGGAGGATCGAGCCGGTGACGCTGCCGAAGGGGCCGGCGACGACCGGGTCACCGGCCGCCTGGGAGCCGATCACGTCCGGGTTCTCACTGCTGATGTCGAGCCGGTCGATGGACAGGCCGAACGGGTCGGCCGAGTCGACGGAGTTGTCGGTCATCAGGTCGTTGAGCACCTCGACCGAGTCGGCGCCGTCGTTGTTGCGGTCCGAGCCGTTGTGGTCGCTGATCATGAACAGCCCGCCGCCGGCCTGGACGAACCGCATGATCGCGGTCTTCTCGGCCGCCGTGAACAGGATGTTGGGCTCGGGCAGGACGAACTCGTCGTAGTGGCTGAGGTCCTGAGCGTTGGCGGAGTCGCCGTAGGTGATCCGCCCGGACGCCGGCAGGGTGGCCAGCGAGTAGTCACCGGTCTGCTGCAGGGCCACGCCCCAGGCCGAGAGGGCGCCGGTCCAGCTGGACTCGCCGGTCGGGTCGGGGTCCTGGGCGAGCGGGTCGGGCTGACTGGTCGAGATGATCCAGTCGGCGTTGCCGGCGGTCTCCGCCGAGGTGTTGTCGAAGAGCACGTGGTACGGCGGGGTCGCCGCCGTGGCCGGGCTCTGGAGGGCGAGGCTCAGCCCGGCGGCGACCAGCGCGCAGGCGAGCAGGACTGGTTTCACATGTTCCCGAGACATGCCCGCAATGTAGAGCGCCGTGGCCTCGCGGCACCAGGGTCACCCGGGTGACGGGTCGGTGAATGCCGAGGGCCGACCGCGGGCCCCACCGCGGGCCCCACCGCGGGCCCAACC